>JAFAVO010000007.1 GCA_019242385.1 Gammaproteobacteria bacterium
GGCATCGCCGTGCAGTGGCTGGCGCCCCTCGGGCTCTTCCGATTCAGCTTCGGTATGCCGCTCAATGCGCAGCACGGCAACGGGATCACGACCTGGGGGGATGAGAAGGAGGGCTTCCAGTTCTCGGTCGGCAACGCGTTCTAAAGCACCCCCGGAAATTGCGCCCGTGGCGACGGGCAAGCGCGCATCGCCAGGGACGATGCGCAATTTCTCGGGGACCCCGTGCCGAAAAGCGCCGAGCATCGCGCTCGCGCGCGTTCTACGCGATACTAGGAGTTTTGGGCCGGACCGGACTTGGTCCGCAATGAATGTTTTCACACGAAGGTAGGTAGTCTCCGTGAATCCGGGTATCAGCAGAGTGGGCATGTGGATGATGGCGGCCGCCGGTGCGCTCTTGGCGCTGCCGGCCGCGGCCGCCGAACCGAAGATCGGCGTGGTCGATTTTCAGCGTCTCGCGATCGAGTCCCCGCAGGGCAAGGCGGTAAGCGAGTCGATGCGCGCCGAGTTCGCGCCGCGCGAGCGCACGCTGCAGGCGCAGGGACAGGCGGTCAAGGCCAAGGAGGAGAAGCTCCAGAAGGACGGCGCGACCATGAGCGAGGAGCAGCGCTCACGCGCGGAGAAGGAGCTGCGGGATGGGGCGCGCGAGTTCGAGCGCGCCAAAAGCGAATTCCAGGACGATGTGAACGCCCGCCGCAACGAGGAGCTCTCGCGGCTGCAGCGCACCATCGCCGAGGAGGTGCGCACCTACGGCAAGGCGCAGGGCTACGATCTGATCCTCGCCTCCGAAGGGGTCATCTACAACGCTTCCGCCTCGGACATCACTCCGGCGGTGCTCGCGGCGCTGCAGTCGCATGGTGCCAGCGCCACCTCAGCCAAGCCGGCAGCGACGGCGCCACCGGCCAAGCCGCCGACCAAATAGCCACTGCGCCCGGCGTCATCACGCGCGAGGCCCGCCTGATCATGTCCGTGTCGCTGGGGGAGCTCGCGGTGCGCTTCGGCTGCGAGCTGCGCGGCGATCCGGACGCGCGGGTCGAGCGCGTGGCGACGCTCGGCAATGCGGATGAGCATGCGCTGGCATTCCTCGCCAACCCGCGCTACCGCGCGCAGCTCGCCGACACCCGTGCCGGGGCGGTGGTGTTGAGTCCGCAGGAGGCCACCGGCTGCCGCGCCGCGCTGCTGCTCTCATCGAATCCGTACGCCACCTACGCGCGCATCGCCGCGCTGTTGCATCCGCCAGCGCCGCTCGCGCCGGGCGCGCATCCTACCGCGCTCATCGCGCCGGGTGCGCGCATCGACCCGAGCGCGGAGGTCGGTGCCTACAGCTGCATAGCCGAGCGCGTCGCGGTCGGACCCCGCGCCTATGTGGGGCCACACTGTCAGCTCGGCCCCGGGGTCACGCTCGCGGAGGATGTGCGGCTGGTGGCTCGGGTCACGCTCGGACCGGGCGTGCAGATCGGGGCCCGCAGCGTGCTGCAGCCCGGAGTGGTGATCGGAGCGGACGGCTTCGGCTTCGCCCCCGAACGGGGCACCTGGCTGAAGGTGCCGCAGGTCGGCAGCGTGCGCCTCGGTGCGGATGTGGAGGTCGGCGCCAACACCACCATCGATCGCGGCGCCATCGAGGACACCGTGATCGAGGAGGGCGTGAAGCTCGACAACCTCATCATGATCGCCCACAACGTGCGCATCGGCGCGCACACGGCGATCGCGGCCTGCACCGGCATCTCCGGCAGCACCAGCATCGGCAGGCGCTGCATGATCGGCGGCATGGTCGGATTCGCGGGCCACATCAGCATCGCCGATGATGTGGTGATCACCGCCAGATCCTCCGTGAGCCACTCGATCGCGAGCGCCGGCATATACTCCAGCACCCTTCCCACGGAGGAGGCACGCACCTGGCGGCGCCTGGTGGCGCGCTTCAAGCGCAGCGGTGTGCTCGAGCAGCGGCTGCGGCGGCTCGAGCGGGCCGCGCGGATCAAGAGCGCACCCGAGCCCCCGCCGGAAGAAGATCATGACTGAGGCGGTCCAACTCGACATGCAGGCGATTCTCCAGCGTCTGCCGCACCGCTACCCCTTTCTGCTGATCGACCGGGTGCTCGAGTGCCGTCCGGGCGAGAGCATCCGCGCGCTGAAGAACGTCACCTACAACGAGCCGTTCTTTCCGGGACACTTTCCAGGACGGCCGGTGATGCCCGGGGTCATGATCATCGAGGCTCTGGCGCAGGCGGCCGGCATCCTGTGCTTCGTGACCGCGAACGTGTTCCCCGATCACCGCACCCAGTTCTACTTCGTCGGCATCGATAAGGCGCGCTTCCGCCGTCCGGTGGTGCCCGGGGACCAGCTGCTGCTGACCGCGCAGCTCGAGCGCTCGCTGAAGGGTATCTGGCGCTTCGCCACCCGCGCGTTGGTGGAGGATCAGGAAGTGGCGCACGCCGACATGATGGTGGCCCCGGGAAGCCAGTCATGATCGATCCTCGCGCCATCGTGTCTCCGCAGGCGCAGCTCGCTGCCGATGTGACGGTGGGAGCATTCAGCATCATCGGCCCGCAGGTGCGCATCGGCGCGCGCACGGTGATCGGGCCGCACGTAGTGATCAACGGGCCCACGGCCATCGGCGAGGACAACCGCTTCTTCCAGTTCGCTTCTATTGGCGATGCGCCGCAGGACAAGAAGTACCGCGGCGAGCCGA
>JAFAVO010000044.1 GCA_019242385.1 Gammaproteobacteria bacterium
CGAGCCAGGCAATCGAGGCCGCTACCGCCGTCAAACTCCCGCGCATCCCCCCTCGCATCAGGCCGAGCCGTTCGAAAGCTCAGCCGCACTTGCCTGGGTTCGCGTCCGACCGCGCGGCCCCGAAGCCGAGATTCCCCGCGCTCAGTCGCTCGAGCAGCGGTGCCGGGCGCCAGCGCGCACCGTGCGTCGGCGCGAGCCGCCGCATGGTCTCGACCACGCGGGCGAGCCCGGACTGCTCGGCCCAGAACATCGGCCCGCCCTTGTACGCAGGAAAGCCATAGCCGTACACATACACGACATCGATGTCCGAAGCGCGGATCGCGATGCCCTCATCGAGAATGCGCGCCCCTTCGTTGATCAGCGGGTGCAGCAGGCGCTCGAGAATTTCCTCATCGGGGATGGAGCGGCGGCGAATGCCGAGCTCGCGCGATACTCCCTCGATGAGCGCGTTGACCTCCGGATCGACGATGCGGGTACGCCCCTCGTAACGATAAAACCCCTTGCCGCTTTTCTGCCCGAGCCGCCCGGCCGCCACGATGCGCTCGAGGATCGGCGACCAGCGCTCATCGGCGGGAAGCCTGCGGCCCTTGCGGATGAGGAACCCCACGTCGTTTCCCGCGAGGTCGCGCACGGCGAGTGGCCCCATGGCAAAGCCAAAGCCCTCCATCACCCGATCGATCTGCTCGGGAGTGGCACCCTCCTCCAGCAGGAACTCCGCCTCGCTGCCGTAGAACATCAGCATGCGGTTGCCGATGAAGCCATCGCAGTTGCCGGCGAGCACCGGGATCTTGCCGAGAGTGCGGCCGAGCGCCATCACCGTGGCGATGGTCTGCGCGGAGCTCTCGCGGCCGCGGACGTTCTCGAGCAGCTTCATCACATTCGCCGGGCTGAAGAAATGCGTGCCCACGACCTGGCCGGGACGGCTGGTCGCGGCGCCGATGAGGTCGATGTCGAGTGTCGAGGTGTTGGTCGCGAGGATCGCGTGCGGAGCGGCCACCTTGTCGAGCCGTGCGAACACCTCACGTTTCACGTTCAGGTCCTCGAACACCGCCTCGATGACGATATCCGCCCCGGCAAGCGCCGCGTAGTCCGAGACGCCATGGATGCGCGCGAGCGCGGCGTCCGCGCGCGTCGCATCGAGGCTGCCGCGATTGACCGAGGCGGCGTAATTGCGCCGGATCACCTGAAGTCCACGCTCGAGCGCCTCTGGAGACACCTCGAGCAAGGCGACCGGGATTCCGGCGTTCGCGAAGCTCATGGCGATGCCACCACCCATGGTGCCGGCGCCGATCACCGCGGCCTGCCGGATGGGCAGCGGCTCGGTGTCGGCAGGAATGCCCGGAATGCGCCGCGCCTCGCGCTCGGCAAAGAAGACGTGGGTGAGCGCCCTGCGCTGCGGACTGTCGCGGCACTCGAGGAAGTACTGCCGCTCGAGGCGGAAGGCCTCTTCCGCCGGCAGGGTGCAGGCGGCTTCGATGCTGTCGATGATGCGAGCGGGCGCGAGCTGGCCGCGGGCTTTCGCCGCGATGCGGCGGCGGAATTCGCTGAAGAGCTCGGGCGTGCCCTCGCGCAGCCGCTCATCGAGTCCTCGTGCGACGCGCAGCGACAGGCGCTCGCGCGCCGCCTGGCGCGCGAAATCGATGGCCGCAGCGAGCGCGTCGTCGGCGACCGCATCGAGCACCCCGAGCTCGAGTGCGCGCTCCGCGCCGAGCGCGGCGCCGCTCGTGATCGCCTCGAGCGCGGCCGCGGGACCGGCCAGCCGCGTGAAGCGCTGCGTGCCGCCCGCGCCCGGGAGGAGACCCAGCTTCACCTCCGGCAGTCCGACCCTGGCGGAGCGGCTGCCGATGCGCCAGTGGCAGGTGAGCGCGATCTCCAACCCTCCGCCGAAAGCGATGCCGTCGATGGCTGCCACGAGCGGCTTGGGAGTTGCCTCCATCTCACTCTGCAGCTCCCGCAGCGTGGGTGAAGTCAACGCGGCTCCCGAGCCGATCTCGTGGATGTCGGCGCCCGAAGAGAAGGTGCCTCCCGTCCCGGTGAGCACGATCGCGGCCACGGCCGCATCGGCCGATGCACGCGTGAGCCCCTCCATCAGGGCGGTGCGCACCGGCAGACTCAGCGCATTCACCGGCGGATGCGCGATGCTGAGCACGGCGACCTCAGACTCCAGTCGGTAGCTCACGGCAGGCACGGCTGCGCTCTCCTTCGTCGACGCCCTGGCATTGTAGGGGACCCGCGCACGGGTCGCAGAAAGCTACACTCGCAGCGGTGGACAGCATCGATGCGGTGGTGATCGGAGCCGGCGTCATCGGCCTTGCGGTCGCGCGTGAGCTCGCCATGGCGGGCCATGAGACGCTCATCCTCGAGGCCGAGCGTGGGATCGGGGCGGGAGCGAGCAGCCGCAACAGCGAGGTGATCCACGCCGGGCTTTATTACGCGCCCGGGTCGCTGAAGGCGCGCCTGTGTGTCGCCGGGCGCGAGCGGCTGTACGAGTTCTGTCGCACGCGCAACCTGCCCGCGCAGCGGCTCGCCAAGCTCATCGTGGCCGGGCCCACCCAGCTGCCGGAGCTGGAGCATCTTGCCGCCAACGCGCGCGCCAACGGCGTCGAGCTCGAGTGGCTGGATGGCTCCGCAGCCCGCGCGCTCGAGCCCGAGCTGACCTGCGCTGCGGCACTGCATTCGCCGCTTTCGGGGATTCTCGATGCACACGCCTTCATGCTCGCGCTGCTGGCCGAGGCGGAGACTCATGGCGCCACCCTCGCCTGTCGCAGCCGCGTCACCCGGCTCGTGCCGGATGAGAGTGGCATTGCGATCGGTGTGAACGGTGCGGACCCCGCTCTGCGCGCCCGCCGGCTCATCAACAGCGCGGGGGTGCAGGCACCGCAGGTCGCGGGCCTCATCGAAGGCTTTCCCGCGCAGCACATCCCCCGGACCTTCTATTCCAAGGGCAACTACTTCTCCTTGCGAGGCCGGGCGCCGTTTCGGCGGCTGATCTATCCCTTGCCCGAGTCCCAGGGTCTCGGTATCCACCTGACGCTCGATCTTGCCGGCCGGGCGCGCTTCGGCCCGGACGTCGAACGGGTGGATCGGAGCGACTTCACGGTCGATCCGGGGCGGGCACCGGCCTTCTACGAAGCGATCCGGCGCTACTGGCGCGGTCTTCCGGATGGTGCGCTCGAGCCCGCGTACGCCGGGATGCGGGCGCGGATCTACGGCCCGGGGGAGTCCGCAGCGGATTTCCGCATCGATGGTGCCTTGCAGCACGGCATGCAGGGGGTGCTGAATCTATTCGGCATCGAGTCACCGGGGCTCACGGCCTCACTGGCCATCGCCAGCGAGGCCGCGTCCCGAATCGGTTGACTCAACTGCCGAGGCGGGGCAGCTCAGCTCGCGCGCACGCCCTCGACCTGGATGGCGAGCTTGGTCTCCATCTTGAACCCGTACTTGTCACCGTAGTTCACGCCGTAGTCGGCGCGGTTGAGGGTCCCGGAAAGATCCGCGCCGCAATGCTCCTTCTTGTCCATGGGATAGGGCATGCACTTGAAGGAGTTGACGGTGAGCTCGAGCGGATGCGTCACCCCGTGCAGGGTGAGCTGCCCTTCCACCTTGGTCGGCACGCCATTCTTGAACCCGGTGAGGGTGCCCTTGTAGGTCGCGGTCGGATACTTCTCCACGTCGAACATCTCGGCCGACTTCACGTGCGTGTCGAGCTTCGGATAGCCGGTATCGATCGAGGCGGGATCGATCGTGACCTCGACCGTCCCGGTACCCTTCTCGCGGTCGAGCACGATGGTGCCCGAGGACTTGGTGAACTTGCCGCGCCACACGGACATGCCGCCAAAATGATCCGTCTCGAAGCTCGGATAGGTGTGCGCGGCATCGATCTCGTAAGTGACCGGCTGGGCGAGCGCCGCGCCCGCCGTCAGGGCCAGCAGCGCGGCCGGCATCGCAATCTTCGTCACAGGGAACCTCCGCAGTATTTGGGTGCACGCGTAGCGTAGCGGCAGGCTCCGTGGCCGGCCACCTCCCTTTCTGGGGACGCCGAGCGCCGCTCAGCGCAGCGGGTGGGCCGGCAGGTCGAGAGCGCGCGCCACCACCTCGTGGGTGATCTGTCCCGCGTGCACGTTCAGCCCCGCCGCCAGCCCCCGATCGCGCTGGAAGGCGCCCTGCCAGCCGAGATCGGCGAGCGCGCGCACGTAGGGCAGCGTCGCATTGGTGAGCGCGAGCGTCGAGGTGCGCGGCACGGCGCCAGGCATGTTGGCGACGCAATAGTGAATCACGCCATCGACGACGAACGTCGGCTCTGCGTGCGTGGTCGGGTGGCTCGTCTCGAAGCAACCGCCCTGGTCGATGGAGATGTCCACCAGCACGGCCCCGGGCTTCATGGTCTTGACCATGGCGCGCGTCACCAGCTTCGGTGCGGCGGCGCCCGCGACCAGGACCGCTCCGATCACCAGATCCGCATCCCGCACCAGCTGCTCTATGGTCTCGATGGTCGAGTAAGCCGTGCGCAGCGATGAGCCGAACATGGCCGACAACTCGCGCAGCCGGTCGACCGAGCGGTCGACCACGGTCACATCGGCTCTGAGGCCCACCGCCATCTCGGCCGCGTGGGTGCCCGAGACGCCGCCGCCGAGAACCACGACTTTGGCAGGCGGCACCCCCGGCACACCGCCGAGCAGCACGCCGAAGCCGCCGTTCGCTTTCTGCAGACTCGCGGCTCCCACCTGGATGGACATGCGACCCGCGACCTCGCTCATCGGCGTGAGCAGCGGCAGCGAGCCATTCGGCGCGGTCACCGTCTCGTAGGCGATGGCGGTGGCGCCGGACTTCATCAGGCCCCGGGCCTGGGCCGGATCGGCCGCCAGGTGCAGGTAGGTGAACAGCACCTGGCCCGGCCGCAGCATCTCGCACTCGGCCGGCTGAGGCTCCTTGACCTTGACGAGGAGGTCAGCTCGCTCGAACACTTCCGCGGCGCGCCCCGCGATCGCCGCGCCTGCGGCGCGAAACTGAGCATCATCGACGCCGATGCCGAGACCCGCGCCGGTTTCGATGAGCACCTCGTGGCCCGCGGCGGTGAGCTCGCGCACGCCCGCAGGCACCAGCCCGACCCGATATTCGTGAACCTTGATCTCCCGCGGAACCCCGATACGCATGGCCGTGGTCCTCCGTTGTTCTTGCCGGCCACAGTAGATTCCGGCTCCGGCGCGGACTTGCGTAATCGCCACGATAAGGGCCCAACCGTGGCAGAATATGCCGGCGGAGTGCGCGGGTACGCAGGATTATTGCGTCTCATGGAGATCGACCGCTACGATCGGGCTATCGTGCGCCTGCTGCAGCAGGATGCGCGCATCACCAACACGCTGCTCGCCGAGAAGGTGAGCCTGTCGGAATCCGCCTGCCTGCGCCGCGTGCGGGCTCTCGAGCAGTCGGGGCTCATTCAGGGGTACACCGCGCTCATCGATCAGCAGAAGGCGGGCTTTCCGGTCAACGTGTTCGTCAGCATCACGCTGGACCGCCAGAGCCAGGCGGGGCTCGAAGCCTTCGAGAGTGCGGTGCGCAAGGTGCCCGAGGTCATGGAGTGCTACCTCATGACCGGCGAGCATGACTATCTGCTGCGTCTCGTCGTCACGGATCTGGCGGACTTCGAGCGGGTGCACAACCAGCACCTGACACGGCTGCCGAGCGTGGCGCGGGTGCACTCAAGCTTCGCCATGCGCACCGTGACGCGCGCGGCGAGCCTGCCCTCGCGGCTCTAGCCGGGTGCGTAGGCGGGGAGCCGCTCCGCGAACTCGCGCAGCGCAGAGATGCCGCTCGCCTCGGCGCGGCGGCACCACTCGCGCAGGTGGGCGAGCGAGCGCGCCGGATTCTCGTTCCAGAGCTGCTGCAGACCCTCGCGGTACTCGACCACCCGCCGCAGCACCTCGTGCTCATCGAGCAGCTCGCGCAGCCTGCGCCGGGGCTCATCCGCCAGCACGGCAGGGTGACGGATGAGGAGCGTCGGCGCGCTCGCCGGCAACGCACCCTGCCCTTCGCGCCGCGCGAGCTCGCGACACACCGGCAGCACCACGCGCCTGCCGTAATCACGCAGCACGTGCATGCGGTTGACGAACAGCGCGCGCACCGTCTCGGCATCGAGCTCGCGCGGGCGGCGCGCGAGGTGCGGACGTGGCGCCACCCAGCGCACGCGCGCGAGCCCGAGCGCCCGGAACAGCCGGATCCACAGCCAGCCGATGTCGAGCTCCCAACGCTGCACGGCAAAGCGCGCCGAGCGCGGAAAGGCGTGATGATTGTTGTGCAGCTCCTCGCCACCGAGCAGCAACGCCCAGGGCACGAGGTTCGTGGCCCGCGAGGGCATCTCGAAGCTGCGGTAGCCGACCGCATGGCCGAGGCCGTTGATGACACCGCCCGCGAAGAAGGGCTGCGCCGCCAGATGCACCGCGATCATGATGATGCCGGGGATGCCAAAGAGGACGAGGTGCGCGAGCACGAAGAGCGCGATGCCGCTGTAGGCGTGGCGGCTGTAGAGGTTGCGTTCGAGCCAGTCATCGGGTGTGCCGCGCCCGTAGGTGCGCAGCAGCTGCGGATCGCCGGCCGCGGCGCGGTAGAGTTCCGCGCCCTTGAACAGCACGGTCGACAGACCGAACACCACCGGACTGTGCGGGTCGCCCGGCAGGTCGGCGTGCGCATGGTGAGAGCGGTGCACGGCGACCCATTCGCGCGTCACCGCCCCCGAGCTGAACCAAAGCCAGAAGCGGAACAGGTGCCGCAGCACCGGATGCAGGATCAGGCCGCCGTGTGACTGGTCGCGGTGCAGATACAGCGTGACACCGAGAAACATCGTCTCGATGGTGAGAAACGTCACCAGCAAATAGCCCCAGAAGGGAAGCTCCACGAGTCCGTAGGGCGAGAGGGTCATGGCTGCTCTGCTATCAGGACGATCTTGCCGATGTGTGCGTCGGATTCCATCAAGCGGTGCGCGCCGGCCGCATCGCTGAGCGGGAAACGCGCGTGGATCAGCGGCTTCAGTCCGCGCGTCTCGAACAGTGGCCAGACCTTTTCCCTGAGTGCGGCGGCGATGCGTCCCTTGTTGGCGATCGGCTGCGCTCGCAGCGTCGAGGCGCTGATGGTCAAGCGCTTCACCATCAGGGCACGCAGGTCGAGCTCCGCCTTGTTGCCTCCCTGAGTCGCGATGACCGCGATGCGACCCTCGACGGCGGCGGCGGCCGCATTGCGCGCCAGGTAGTCCCCGGCCACCATGTCGAGAATGACATCTGCACCCTTGCCGTCAGTGGCGCGCAGCGTCGCTTCGACGAAATCGCCCTCGCGGTAGTTGATGGCCACATCGGCACCGAGGTCGCGGCAGGCTGCGCACTTCTGCGCGCTGCCGGCGGTGATGATGACGCGGGCATCGAACGCCTTGCCGAGAAGGATCGCCGTGGTGCCGATACCGCTCGCGCCCCCGTGCACGAGCAGTGTCTCGCCGGGTTTGAGCCGTGCGCGCTCGAACACGTTGTGCCACACCGTAAACACCGTTTCCGGCAGCACCGCCGCCTGCTCGAGGGTGAGCGAGGCAGGCACGGGCAGACACTGCACGACGGGTGCGATGACGTATTGGGCGTATCCGCCTCCGGCAACGAGTGCACACACGCGCGCGCCGAGGGCGGGCTCGTGGACGCCTTCACCGCGCCGCACCACCTCTCCGGCCACTTCGAGCCCCGGGATGTCGGTGACTCCGGCCGGCGGCGGGTAGGCACCCTTTCGTTGCAGCACATCGGGTCGATTCACCCCGGCGGCGGCGACCTGGATCAGCACCTCATCGGGCGCCGGCTCGGGCACCGGCCGCTCGACCGCGCGCAGCACCTGCGGCGGACCCGGCTCGCGGATCTCCACCGCGGTCATGGTTTGCGGAATCATGGGTGGCGCAGCGTGCCGCTTCGCCGCGTCCGGCGTCAACTCCCGCAACGCCCCTGAAAGTGCTCACGCAGCCGCCCTCGTTCCTCGGGCGTCATGTTTTCCCAGCGCTCCCGCCACATGCGTTGCCGCCAGTGGCCATGCCAGCCGCGGCCGCGCAGGCCACCGAAGAGGATACGGCTGAGCAACAGCAGCCCGAACGCCTGCCAGTACTGCAGCGGTGGTCCATGGAACAGCTGCGGCACGAGCGCGTTCCACAGCAGCATCACCGCGAGCGCAAGCAGCGCCAGGACCGCAGCCACCGCGGCGATCACCGCCACACCCTTCACCGACCAGCGAACTGCACGTCTCACATGTCTCTCCTCTAACTCATGAGCCAGTCATCCCAGAGGCGCCGCAGACGTCTGCGCAGAAACCGGACTGCATAGCGCTTTCTTGACAGCAAGGTGTTGATGCTCAGGCTGGTCCGCTGCGCCAGCTCGCGAAAGCTGACTCCCTCCAGCTCCTGCGCCACGAACACCTCGCGTTGCTCGGCCGGAAGCTCCGCCAGAGCCGCCTCGATCTCCGCGAGCAGCAGCGCGCGCATGGCCGCGGCCTCCGGTCCCGCCTCCGCCGCCGGCAGCAGGTCCGCGAGAGCGCCCGCCGGAGCATCCCTTTCCTCCTCGACCTGCTCGAAGCGGAGCTGCTCGAAGCGCGCGCGGCTGCTCCTGCGGCGAAACCGATCGATGATGCGGTTGCGGGCCACGCGCAGCAGCCACGCTTCCGCCTGCTCCACCGGCTGCATCAGCCGATGCGCCAGCACCAGCTCGTACAGCGCTTCCTGCAGAATGTCCTCTGCCTCTGCGGCATCGGCGATCCAGCGCCGTATGTAGGCGAGAAGCCGGCCACGCTCGCGCCGCACCGTGACGGAGATGTCACGATCCTGCTGCGCGGGCGTCAGGGGCTCGCTGAGGGCGGCTTGCATCTGCAAGGTATGACGCTCGAGCACCGGAATTTATTGTCGCCGCGGCGGCGCGCGGCGCCGCGGGCCGTCAGCCGGTCGGGACGTCGATGGCGGCGGCCTGTGTCGCCAGCGTTCCGGAACGGCCCGCTACCGTGCCGGCCACGATCGGACAACGCGGCAGCTGCGACACATCGAGCGTTGCGGCGTAGGAGGCGAGATCGGTGAGCTGCGCATCGCGCTGCTGCCATTCGCGCAGCAGCCGCTCGAACGAGCGCAGGTACTTTCCGCCTTCGATCTCCGCGTGCAGCGTGAATACGTGAGCGCCGGAAGCACACGTGCTGGAGATGGATAGCAGGTGGTCGACCGGGTCGACTCCCGCGAGGTCCTCCCGCCCGATGAGCTCATCGAAGGTCGGCAGCGTCGTCGGCAGCTGCGGCACGCGGGCGCTGCCCTCCCCGAGCCAGGGGAGGAATGGCTCGCGTCCGCGAGTATCGGAGGCGTAGCGGAAGCCGAGCTCCTGCTGCAGTGCCGGCACGTACGCATTCATCTGCCATCCGGCCGCGCCGTGCACGAGCGGTGCATGGCCGAAGATCCCGGTGAACTCATCCCGAGCCTGGGTCAGCTCGCGACGCGTCCAGGCCTGGCTCGCCCGCGAGACCCCATCCTGCCAGCGCGAGTGATCCCACGTGTGGACGCCGACTTCGAATCCGCCGCGGGCAATCTCCTGCATCTGCGCGCGGCAGCTGCGGCCGATGTGCGGCCCGGGAAGCAGGACGCCATAAAGAAGAGTCTTCAGGCCGTAGTGCTCGAGCACCGAGGTGCGCTTCACCTTGCCCATGAACCCAGGCCGAAACGCGCGCCGGATCGCGCGCCCGGTGTGATCGGGACCGAGGCTGAAGAGAAAGGTGGCGCGCACGCCGAGCCGCGTGAGCAGCTCGGCAAGCCGCATCGCCCCCTCGCGGGTGCCGCGGTAGGTATCGACGTCGACCTTGAGTGCGATGAGCGGCACGGGAAGAGCGGGCGGAGCTAGCTGAGCGGCAGCGGTTGTGGCAGGCGCCCGGCAAGCGCGCGGAGATCGACGGCTCCCCGCGGGCTCACGGCGGCGAGGAGCCTCAGTGCCTCGCCATCGCCACAGGCCAGATAGCACTTGTCTCCCACGGCAAAGAGGCACCGGCCGCGGGGCGCGGTGGTCCCGGGCGCGAGACGGGTGCGATGTATCTGCCAGCGCTCCCCGGCGACATCGCCGAACGCCCCGGGAAAGGGAGGCGCGACCGCCCGCACCAGGTTGTGAATGGCGAGCGCACTCATCGCCCAGTCGATGCGGCCATCTTCCGGGCGGCGGCGGCCGAAGTACTCACCCGGCAGGATCGGCTGCGGCCTGCGCGGTGCCGTCCCGGCAATGAGCGCCGGCAGGGAGCGCGCGAGAACGCTCTCCGCCGCCACCGTCACCTTGGCGAACACCTCGCGCGCATCATCATCGAGCAGGATGGGGACCGCCTGGCTGTCGACGATGTCGCCGGCGTCGGCACGCTCGACCATGTAGTGCAGCGTCGCACCGCATTCGCGCTCCCCGCGCAGGATCGCCCAGTTCACCGGCGCGCGCCCGCGGTACCGCGGCAGCAGCGATCCGTGCATGTTGAGCGCGCCGCGGCGTGCCGCCCGCAGCAGCGGCGCGCCGAGCATCGACCGGTAGTAGAAGGAGAAGAGGAAGTCGGGCTGCAGCTCGTTGATGCGGCGCGCGAGCTCGGCGCTGTCCGCCGTGGCCGGGGCGACCACATCGAGACCGTAATCCGCCGCAGTGTCGGCGACGCTCGCGAACCAGCGCGTCTCCGCAGGATCATCCGCAACGGTGACCACGAGCGGCACCGCCACATCCGCCGAAAGCAGCGTCTTCAGGCAGCGGACTCCGACATCGTGATACGCGAAGACGACGGCCCGGGTCCGGCTCACTCCACCGCTCCGGGGACGCGCTCCGCCGGCGTGAGCTGCGTGGGCAACGAGCCCGAGGACGGCAGGTGCGGCAGCTGCGTGGCGGCACGCCCGCCATCCTGCTCGAGCACCGCGGCCACCGTGTACCGCGGACGCTGGCGCACCTGCTCGTAGATGCGCCCGACATACTCGCCCACCACACCCAGCCCGATCAGCGCGACGCCGATCAGGAAGAAGGCGATGCCGAACAGCGTGAACAGGCCCTCCGCCTCGGGACCGACGATGAGGCGGCGGATGGCGAGGTAGATCACGAAAGCGATCGACAGCAGCGCGATCACGATGCCGCTCATCGAGAAAAACTGCAGCGGTGCCACCGAGAAGCCGGTCATCAGGTCGAAGTTCAGGCGAATGAGGCGGAACAGCGAGTACTTCGACTGCCCGACCGTGCGCTCGGCGTGCGCGACATCGATCTCCACCGGGTGGCGCGCGAAGGTGTACGCGAGCGCCGGCACGTAGGTGCTCACCTCGGTGCAGCGGTTGACCGCATCGATCACGCTGCGGTCGTAGCCGCGCAGCATGCAGCCCTGGTCGGTGATGTGGATCGAGGTGGTGCCTTCGCGCAGCCGATTGAGGAAGC
>JAFAVO010000137.1 GCA_019242385.1 Gammaproteobacteria bacterium
CGGTCTGGGCTACCTCGCGAGGCCTGAGGGGCGCGTGACAGCGGAGTGGATCAACGCGGGACGCTATGAAGTGGAGGTCGCGGACGAGCGCATCGCGGCGCGGGTGTCGCTGCGGCCGTTCTACGACCCGGCGAGCGAGCGGGTGAAGGCGTGAGCCGCGCGCTGGCGCAGCGATGAAGAGCCAGGCGAAAGTCGTGGTCATCGGCGGCGGCGCGGTGGGCTGCAGCGCGCTGTACCACCTGACGCAGCTCGGGTGGAGCGATGTCGTGCTGCTCGAGCGCGATGAGCTCACCGCCGGCTCGACCTGGCATGCCGCCGGGAATTGTCCCAACTTCTCGACCGCCTGGAGCATCCTCAAGCTGCAACGCTATTCCACGGCACTCTACGCGAGGTTGCCCCGGGAGATCGGTTACGACATCAACCATCACGTGACCGGCAGCATACGCCTCGCACACACGGCCGACCGGGTCGATGAATTCCGGCACGTACTCGCGCAGGCCCGGGCACAAGGCACCGAGTTCGAGCTCCTGTCCCCAGCGCAGATCAGGGCGCGCCATCCCTTTCTCGAGCTCGATGACATCCGGCTGGGACTCTGGGATCCGCGCGATGGCGACATCGACCCGGCGCAGCTGACGCAGGCACTCGCCAAGGGGGCACGTGATCGTGGCGCCTCCATTTTCCGTCACACGCGGGTGACCGCGATCCGCGAGCGCGCCTCGGGAGGCTGGCGGCTCGAGACCAGCGCGGGGCCGATCGATGCCGAATTCGTGATCAATGCAGCGGGTTACCGCGGCGGCGAAGTGGCGGAGATGATCGGCGAGTACCTGCCGATCGTGACGCTCTCTCACCAATACCTCGTCACGGAGGATATACCCGAGCTCACCGCGCGCGGCCGGGAGCGGCTGCCGCTGGTGCGTGATCCGGATGTCAGCTACTACCTGCGGCAGGAGCGTCACGGACTGCTCCTCGGCCCCTATGAATCCTGCGGCAGGGTGCACTGGCTCGAAGGACTGCCGGGCGAATTCGCGCACCAGCTTTTCGCCGATGATCTGCCGCGTATCGAGCGCTACATCGAAGCCGCCTGCACACGGGTGCCGCTGCTCGGCTCGGTTGGAGTCAAGCGCGTCATCAATGGACCGATCCCTTACGCGCCCGATGGCAACCCGCTCATCGGGCCCGCAGCGAAGGGGCGCAACTTCTTCCATTGCTGCGCCTTTACTTTTGGCATCGTGCAGGCGGGAGGCGCCGGGCGGATCATCGCCGAGTGGGTGGTGAATGGTGAGCCGGACTGGGATGTCTGGCCACTCGACTGCCGGCGATACCTGCCCTTCGCCAACCGCAGCTATGCGCTCGCCAAGGGTCTCGAGACGTACCAGCATGAATATGCCATCGCGTACCCGCAGGAAGAGCGCCCGGCGGGCCGCCCCGCCAAAGCCTCGCCACTTTACGATCGTCTGAAGGCGCGCGGTGCCGTGTTTGGTGCGCGCGGCGGCTGGGAGCGCGCGCTCTATTACAGGAGCGGTGAGGACCCGGCAGGCACCGAGTGCTCCTTTCGCAGACCCCATTGGCATCGCGCCGTCGCGCGCGAATGCGCCGCGGTGGCGAGCGCGGTCGCGCTGCTCGAGCTGCCCGGCTTCGCGAAATTCGAGCTGACCGGCGCAGGCGCCGCCACCTGGCTCGATCAACTCATCGCCGGACCGTTGCCGCCTGTGGGCCGCACTGCCCTCAGCTACTTCTGCTCCCCGCGCGGGGGCATCGTCAGCGAGATGACCGTGTCGCGGCTCGCCGAGGACCGCTTCTGGCTGATTTCCGCCGCGGCGGCCGAACGGCACGATGAGCACTGGCTGAGGAGCCACCTGTCAGACCGGTTCGGCACCATCGACATCAAGAATCTCACGCCCCGTTATGGCTCGCTCATCGTCGCCGGTCCCCAATCCAGGGCGCTGCTCGTCCGTGTGACCGATGTGAACCTCAGCAACGATGCTTTCCCGTGGCTCGCGGTGCGCGCGCTGGCGCTCGGTACCACCGCGGCGCTCGCGATGCGTGTGAATTACGTCGGTGAGCTCGGCTGGGAGCTGCACGTACCGATCGAGCACCTGCTCGGCGTGCATGAGCTGCTCATCGAGGCCGGGCGGATCCTGGGTCTCGAGCACTTCGGACTCTACGCGATGGAGAGTCTGCGGCTCGAGAAGTGCTACCGCAGCTGGAAGGCCGACCTCACCACCGAATACACACCGCTCATGGCCTCGCTCGATCGTTTCGTCCGTCTCGACAAGGCGGCGGATTTCATCGGACGCGAGGCGCTGCGCCGCGAGGCCGCGGCCGGTCCC
The DNA here is from genome assembly GCA_019242385.1 of Gammaproteobacteria bacterium. GTDB lineage: Bacteria > Pseudomonadota > Gammaproteobacteria > Steroidobacterales > Steroidobacteraceae > 13-2-20CM-66-19. Next base: position 2,331 of record JAFAVO010000137.1, read on the forward strand.
AGGGAGCGCTTCGTGCCGCTGCTGGTCGAGGCGCGCGATGCCGATGCCGCGGCGGTTTCCGTGGTG
>JAFAVO010000290.1 GCA_019242385.1 Gammaproteobacteria bacterium
GCCTTCCTGTTCCTGCAGGGTCTGGAGACCCTGTCGCTGCGCATGGCACGCCATGTGGAGAATGCCAGCGCGATCGCCCGCTTCCTCGAGTCGCACGCGCAGGCATCGAATGTCAGGTACGCGAGCCTGCCGGCGAGCCCCTATCATGGGCTCAGCGAGAAGTATCTGCCGAAGGGTGCCGGGGCGGTGTTCTCCTTCGATATCCAGGGCGGCCGCGAGGCGGGACAGGAGTTCATCCGCGGAGTGAGCCTGTGGTCGCATCTTGCGAACGTCGGCGATGCGAAGAGTCTCATCATTCACCCGGCGAGCACCACGCACCGGCAACTCGATGAGCACGAGCTGACCGCGGCCGGAGTGGGTCCGGGTACGATCCGGCTCTCGGTCGGTATCGAGGACGCCGAGGATCTCATCTGGGACCTCGAGCAGGGCTTTGCGCGCGCCCGGGCAGCGCGCTCCGCGGAGCGCGCACCATGAGCTTCGATCTCGCTCGCTATCAGGATGCACTCACCATCCAGCGCGTGGTGCGCGAGGCGAGGACGATCGCGGTCGTCGGCTTGTCCGGCAACCCGCTGCGCGCCAGCCATTTCGTCGGCTTCTATCTGCAGCGGCATGGCTATCGCGTCATCCCCGTCAATCCGCGCGAGCCCGAGATCCTGGGCGAGCGCAGCTTCGCCAGCCTGCGCGAAGTCCCGGTTCCGGTGGATATCGTCGATGTCTTCCGTGCTCCGGCGGCGTTGCCAGGCATCGCCCGCGAGGCGGTGGAGATCGGCGCGAAGTGTCTGTGGTGTCAGTTCGGCGTCATCAATGAAGAAGGCGCATCCATCGCGGAGCGCGGCGGGCTCGTGGTCGTGATGGACCGTTGCCTCAAGGTGGAGCACGCCCGCTACATCGGGCGCATGCACTGGCTCGGCTTTAACACCCAGCGCATCACCTCCGTGCGCGGAGGCCTGCAATAACCCCGGCTGCCGCCGCCCTGATTGCACCACGTCGCGGCGCGTGAGCATCGGTCGACTCCCTCAAGACAGCGGTGGTTATTGGCGACTCTGGTGCTCTGCGTAGACCTTCAGTCGCAAGAGCACCGTGGACAGAAGCGGCGTCATCACTCCGTGGGCTGCCGCGCGCCGCACCAGGTCGCCCACGATCTCATCCGCCTCGATGCAGTGACCGGCCTTCATGTCGCGGTACATGGATGAGGTGAGGGTGGATGAGCGGTCGGTGAGCAGCGCCAGAACCTGGGATCTGAAATGCTCGGCGAGCGGCCGCCAGTCTGCAGCGACGGTGGCTGCGGCCTCGGCAAACAAGGACTGCACGAACGCCGTACCGCCCGGGGCCCGGGCGACACGGCCGATGTCGGCATCCATCAGACAGGTGATGGCAGCGAGGGTCGCGAGCATCGCCCACTTCTCCCACATCTCGCGCTCGATCTGCACGGACAACTGCGCCGCGAATCCGGCTCCGCGCATGAACTCATCGAGCGCGAGAATACGGCTCGAGCGCTCACCACTCCACTCGCCATAAGCGAGATCGTGGAAGCCCGCCTGATTGATGATGTGCCCTCGAACATCGAGGCTCGTAGCGATCCGCGCGACACCTCCGAGCACGCGCTCCGCTCCAAACCGCGAGCGCAGCCTGTCCATGTGCTGCATGCCGTTCAGCACCGGGAGAATCATGGTGTTTGCGGTGACATAGGGGGCCAGGTCGTCGATGGCCTGCTCGAGCTGGTATGCCTTGACCGCAAGGAGAATGACAGCGAACTCGCCCGCCGACTGACCGCTGAGGAGCAACTTCACCGGAATGAGGGTGTCCTGTCCGTGACTCGAGATCGTGAGCCCGTGCTCGAGCTGACGCGCGCGCTCGGGGCGGACGAGGAAGCTCACGTCTCGTTTGGCAGCAGCCAGGCGGCCGCCGAAGTAGCCACCGACGCTCCCCGCTCCGACGATCAACGCTCTCATGTGCCGGCCTCCCGGGAATGACGTTGGCTCAGGGAGCAGATGCTACTGCAAGCGCCGGCGGCTATTGAGCTTCCCGGCGCGCAATGACGGGACCCAATCCCCCACTTTAGAGGTAGACGCCAACAGGTCGGACGGAGTCGCGCGCGCCAGTAACTTGCGGGATGTGAGCGCCTGGTGCGGGCTCCAGAATACCCCGCATGCTCACGATGCATCTCGGCCGGCGGCCCGCACGCGGTGAAGACTCTGCTGCGCTTCGCGCGGGCCGTTGGTCGAACCTGCGCAATCTCGCCACCTCCCTGCGTGCCCACGGGCCGTACGTGGCGCTCGCGCTCACTCTGCCGGGCGGCACGCTGATCGCGCTCACGCTCTTTGGCATGCGACATCGAAACGCGCTGCCGCCGCTGCGCGTGGTGGTCCTCGCTGCGGTCGTTGCCGCCTCGATCCTCTTTCCCGGGAGCACCTGAGGCAGTCGCGCTGCCTGCCGGTCGCTGCAGGCCGATATTGCATCGGCCGCGGTCGGCGGGCAGAGTTCGAGCTCGTACTCGAGCGAGGCTCCCCAATGACCAGGACATCCCTTGCCGCGTTGCTGCTGTCTCTCCCGCTGACCGTTGGGGTGCTGACCCTGCCCGCAACGGCGATCGCACAGATCGAGATTTCCGTCACGACGGCACCACCACCTCTGCCGGTGTACGAGCAGCCGCCCATTCCGGCCGCCGGGTGGATCTGGGTGCCGGGCTACTGGTACTACGGGCCGTACGGCTACTACTGGGTGCCGGGGACCTGGGTGCAGCCACCCACGGTCGGGCTCCTGTGGACTCCGGGTTACTGGGGCTGGTCGGATGGACTCTTCCTCTGGAACCCGGGCTACTGGGCGCCGCAGGTGGGCTATTACGGTGGCGTGAACTACGGGTTCGGGTACTTCGGGCGTGGATACGAGGGCGGGTACTGGCGCGGCGACCGCTTCTGGTACAACCGCGAGGTCAACAACGTCACCGACGTGCACATCGAGAACATCTACACCCGCACGGTGGTCAACAACGTCACCGTCGATCGTGTCAGCTATGTCGGCGGCCCGGGGGGCTTGAGGACCGAGCCGAGTGCCGAAGAGCAGCACGTCGCCCACCAGCACCGCATACCGCCCACGCCCGTACAGATGCAGCATCGCGAGACCGCCGCCACCCACCCCGAGCTCGTCGTGTCGGTGAACCACGGCAAGCCCCCGATTGCCGCGACGGCCAAGCCCGGCAATTTCCAGTCCCACGCCGTCGGCGCCACCGGCGCCGGCGGACCGGTGCCGGTGCACGTCAGGGATCTGCCCAAGCCCGAGGCGGTGCCACCTGCGCCGAAGTCGGCTTCCAATGCGGAGCTCGACAGGCAGCGCCAGCAGGCCGGCATGCAGGCCCGTCAACAACAGGAGCGCGAAGCGCTCGCCCAGATGCAGGAGCGCGACCACGCCTACCTGTCGCAGGCGAGTGCCAATGCCCAAATGCAGGCCGCGCTCGAGCACCAGCACCGCCAGCAGACCCAGTTCCTGGAACAGCGGCAGGCGCATGAGATGCAGAGCTTCGGTGCGCCCCCTGCCCGCCCCGGCCCGGCGCCCGCTCCGCATCCAGGTCCACCTCCGGGCGCGCACACACCATCGCCGCCGCCGCGCGGTGAGCCTCAGCGCCACTGAATCGGCGACCCGCGCGTGGCGGGCAAGGTCGATCGCCCGAGCGAGGTGGGTGAATACGACCCCGGCATGCAGACCCTCCTGCAGCTGCTCTGGGGTGAGGGGTTCCTGTCACCGGGTGGTGCTAGGGAGGTTGCACAGCTGCTGGAAGGCAGCAGCATGGCCGGCTGTACGGTGCTCGACATCGGGTGCGGGCTCGGCGCGGTGGATGAGCTCCTCATCAGGCAGCACGGGGCTCAGTCGGTGCTCGGCGTCGATGTCGACCCGGCGCTGCTCGGCAGCATGGCGCAACGGATCGAGCGCGCCGGTCTCGCCGACCGGGTGAGCACGCTGCAGGTGCAGCCGGGTCCGCTGCCGCTGCCCGATGACAGCTTCGATGTGGTCTTCTCCAAGGACGCGATCGTGCAGATACCGGACAAGGCAGCGGTGTTCGCCGACGCGCTTCGAGTGCTGCGCCCGGGCGGTCATCTCATCGTGAGCGATTGGCTGCGCGGCGGCTCGGGTGCCTATTCCAGCGAGATGCTGGAATTCTTCCGTCTCGAAGGCATTGCTTACAACATGGCCGATGTGGCCGAGACCAGCGCCGCGCTCACCCGCGCCGGCTTCACCGAGATCCAGGTTCGCGACCGCAACGCGTGGTACCGGGACCTGGCGCGGCGCGAGCTCGCGGCCCTCGAGGGCGAGCTACGCCCGCTCGTGACCGAGCGGATCGGCACGGAGCGTACCGCGCACTTCATCGGCAACTGGCGGCAGATGGTGTTAGTGCTCGAAAGAGGCGAACTGCGGCCGGCTCATCTGAAAGCCCGCAAGCCGCCGCACCCGGCCTGACCCGTCATACGAAGTTGACCGCGGTAGTGTTGGCGCCGCTCAGGATGATGCCGACGCGTTGACCGGCTTCGGGGCGATACTGTCCGGCGAGCAACGCCGCGAACGGCGCCGCGGCTCCGGGCTCCGTGACGATGCGCAGCGCCTCCCACAGCCGGCGCTGTGCGCTGCGAATCGCCTCATCGCTCACGAGGAGCACGGTCTGCACGTGCTGCTGCGCGAGCGGGAACATGAGCTCGCCCACCTTCTTCGGAGCGAGCGAGTCGGCCGCGATACCGCCGGCTTCCGCCTCGACCGGGCGCCCGGCGGCGAGCGCGCGCGTCAGGGTCGGCGCGGCTTCGGGCTCCACCGCAACGAGCCGGATGCGCTTGCCGTACCAGGCCGCAAGTCCGCCGAGGAGTCCGCCACCGCCCACCGCGACGAGCAGCGTATCCAGGCCCGGGTCCTGTTCCTCGAGCTCGAGTGCGAGCGTCCCCTGCCCGAGGAGAGTCTCGGCCTGATCGAAGGCATGGATCGGCAGCGCCCCCGAGCTCGCCGCCCACTGCTCACTGGCAGCAAGCGCGTCCGCGTAGCGATCACCCGACACGCTGAGCTCGGCTTCACAGGCGCGAATCCGCTCGATCTTGGCCGCCGAGGCGACCGTCGGCACGAAAATCCGAGCGCGCCTGCCGAGACGCTGGGCCGCGTAGGCGACTGCCACCCCATGGTTGCCGCCGGAGGCGGCCACGACACCGGCGCGCGGGACCTCGCGCAGCAGGAGATTGGCGAATGCGCCACGTGTTTTGAAGGAGCCGGCGCGTTGCAGCATCTCCAGTTTGAAGACTGCCTGGAAAGGCTTCAGCCCCCAATCCGCGCCGCTCGTCTCGATGATCGGGGTGCGCCGCAGGTGCGGGCGTATCACCTCATAGGTGCAGGCGATGCTGTCGGGGCTGATCATCGTGCAGGTGCGCAGGCGCCCTAGCTACCTCGCTCAGCGGGCGATGAGATCGATCTCGACTGCGGCGCCGAGCGGCAATGCAGCCACCGCCACCGTGGTACGCGCCGGATAAGGTGGCTCGAAGTAGCGCGCGTAGACGGCATTCATGCGCGCAAAGTCCTTCATGTCCGTGAGATACACATTGGTGCGTGCGACATCGGCGAGGGACTTGCCGGCGGCGCCGAGCAGCGTGCCCAGG
>JAFAVO010000218.1 GCA_019242385.1 Gammaproteobacteria bacterium
AGTCGAACTTCGCGCTCGATCGGAAAAGCGGCAGGCCACAGAAGCGGCAGGTGTAAATCCCTTCGCGGTGGTTGTCGAGAAACACCCCGCAGAAAGCCGCCTCGGTGCCGTGCTCGAGCAGCACGCGCCGTTCATCGCTCTTGAGTCCGCCGATGATCTGGCTGCGCTGCGCCTCGCTCGGAGGCCGCAGGTCGAACTTGCTCATCACGCTCCTCCGCCGGGCCGCCGCTGGGCCGGGGAGCGATTGTAGAGCGGAACGCCCGTGCGCGGGTGGCTCGGGCTCGATCTGCGCGGGTGTCGGTCGGGTCTGCGGGGCACCCTTCTGACCGTCACAGACCTGTTTGGTCATGTTGAAGCATGAGTCGAGGTCGGTGTCCATCACCGCATCCCAGCTGGCGCGATCCATCTTGCGGAAGGTCATATCGCGGGTAATGCCAGCGTTGTTTGATGAGCGGCCCGCGCCGCCGGCGCATGCGGGCGCGGTGCGGTTAATTTAGAGTGCCCGCATGCCCGCGGCACCTGACAATAAGCAGGCGAGCACCGCTCCGACCGCCGACGGTAAGGCAGCGCCGGTCCTGGTCTACGATGGCGATTGCGCCTTCTGCGCGTACTGGGCTCGCTATTGGCAGCGTTTGACCGGTGAGCGAGTCACGTACCGCCCATACCAGGAGGTGGCGAGCGACTATCCGGCAATACCACGCGCCGATTTTCAACGCGCGGTGCAATTCATCACCGCCGACGGTGAGCGCGCGAGCGCGGCCGAAGCGAGCTTTCTGACACTGAGCCACGCACCTCGACAGGCACTGTGGCTGTGGCTTTATCGCAGGCTGCCGGGGTTTGCTTTTCTCACCGAGCGCGCCTACGCCTTCACTGCCGCGCACCGTCCCGCCTTCTTCCGGATCAGCCGGTTTCTCTTCGGCAGGGAACCCGAGCCCCCGGGCTACGAGCTCGTCGCGTTCCTGTTCCTGCGCGGCTTTGGACTGATCTACCTTGCGGCGTTCCTCTCCTTCGCAGTGCAGGCGCAGGGCCTCATCGGCAGCCACGGCATCCTGCCGTTGAAAGAGCTCATCGATACCGTGAGCGCGAGCGCCGGGCGCGAGCGATTCTGGCTCATGCCGATGGTGTTCTGGTGGAGCAGCAGCGACCTGGCGATCAAGGCGGTGTGCGGGGCGGGCGTGGTGCTCTCGCTCCTCCTCACCTGCAACGTGCTGCCGCGCCTCGCCCTGGCGCTCCTGTACGTGCTGTATCTGTCGCTGCTTTACGCCGGACAGACCTTCATGAGCTTCCAGTGGGACACCTTCCTGCTCGAGGGAGGGTTTGCGGCGCTCATCCTCAGCTGCGCCACGCTGCCTGGAATCTGGCTGCTCCGCTGGCTGCTGTTTCGCTTCATGTTCATGTCCGGAGTCGTCAAGCTCCTGAGCGGCGATCCGAACTGGTGGAACCTTTCGGCGCTGTCGTACCACTTCACCACGCAGCCACTGCCGACGCCGCTCGCCTGGTACGCCGCCCACCTGCCGGAGGGGATGCTGAGGTTCGCCACCGCCGCGGTGTTCTTCATCGAGCTGCTGCTGCCCTTTCTCATCTTCCTTCCACGGCGGCTGAGATTCGCCGCCGCGGGCGGGATCGCGCTGCTCGAGCTGTGCATCGTGCTCACCGGCAATTACAACTGGTTCAACCTGCAGACCATGTGGCTGTGCCTGCCGCTACTCGATGATGCGGCGTTGCGGCGCATGTTGCCGGCGCGGCTGACACCGCGGCCCGCCATCACCCGGCCCCACGGGCCGCGCGGCCGCGTGGGCCGGATCGTGGTGGGCGCGGTGACGCTCCTCATCGTGTTCTGCAGCCTGGTGGAGATGGACATGCGCTTCGGCGGCAATCCGCCCGCGCTTGCGCAATCGGTGGACCGCTTCTTCGAGCCCCTCCACATCGTCAGCAGCTACGGCCTGTTCGCGATCATGACGACACGTCGTGATGAGATCATCATCCAGGGCTCGAGCGATGGCATCGAGTGGCGCGAATACGAGTTTCGCTACAAGCCAGGAAGCCTCAACCGTGCGCCGCCCTGGAACTTTCCGCACCAGCCGCGTCTCGATTGGCAGATGTGGTTCGCCGCGCTCGATGATCCGCGCCGCCTGCCCTGGTTCTGGCGGCTGCTCGAGCGGTTGCTCGAGAACGAGCCTACGGTGACGGCCCTGCTGGAGAGCAATCCCTTCGCCGACGCGCCGCCCACTTACCTGCGCGCGGGCTTCTATGCGTACCACTTCAGCGACCCCGCCGCCAGGAGCCGGGGACGGTGGTGGGAGCGGCAGTGGCTGCGGCCGTATTTCCCGATAGTGAAAAGGAAAGGTCAGGATAAGGAATCGCAATAGCAGCGCGGGAACTCTCCTACAACGAGCCGGCGGCAGAGCTTGCGCATTGTCCCTACGCCCGGGTGTTTACCCGCCGCGGTATAATGGCGACTGGATTCGAAGCCCAAGGAGAGTGGCGTTGACAGATGCAAATCGCACAACCCACACGAGGCGCAGCCGCGATGAGGCAACGATCGCAGCGCTCGCCGAAGAGACCCATACCGACCACGCGGTCGTCCATTCGCTGTATGAGGAAGAGCTCGCGGCCCTGGATGCCGGGTCGAGCGTCAAGAACTTCATCGCTGTCATCGCAGCGCGCCGAGTCAAGGAGCGGCTGACCGCTCCCCCCGAGCGCACCCTCCCGGCCCGCAGCCAGGCGGAGCGGCGATCGCACGCGGCCTGAGGGCCGCTCACCATCGTTTGCACCCTGAGGCGGTGCGGCCCGCACCGCCTCATCTGGGCTCGAGCGCTGCCTGTGGCTTGAGTTAGCCGCCCGACTCACTCACCATTCGCCCCGGTCCGCACAAGAAGAATCCGCGGGCCGCCGTGATGAGGGCGATACATGAGATTCCCTGAAGGCTTGCTCGCCTGCGCAGCGCTGCTCGCCGTGGTGCTGTGCGGGTGTCGGACGATAGAGAACGTGGATCCGCGCAAGCGCGCGGCGGAAGAGCGTACTGCCCAGGTGCGCAAGCTGCAGCTCGAAGTGATGCGCTTCGCGGATGAATATGCCGGTCGCACGCGGGAGTCCATCAACGGATTCCAGGCGGAACTGCAGAGCGCGGATGAGCGCCTGCTCGCGCAGAACTGGAAGGTGCAGCAGGCGAGCGCGGCCTACACGATCGCGAGCGGCGCCAATCCCATCAGCAATGCGCTCGACATGGTCGTGCTCGCCTCGCTCAGCCGCATGGTGATCGATGACACCTGGACGCAGAAGGGCGACAGTGAGCACGTGCGGAACGTTCAGCAGACGTACCGCTCGCTGGAGAAGGAAGCCTGGCAACTCGTGCAGGGCGTGCTGACGCCCGAACAGGTCACGAGCCTGCACCAATCCATCAATCAGTGGCGTGCCCAGCATCCCGACGTTCGGGCGGTGGC
>JAFAVO010000298.1 GCA_019242385.1 Gammaproteobacteria bacterium
ACTGGGCCGAATCGGATCGCATCCGCGATGAGCTCGCCGCCGCCGGGATCGTGCTCGAGGACAAGCCCGGCGGCGCGACGAGCTGGCGTCGCGCCTGATCTGCCGGCAGGCCGCCGCGGCAGTGGCAGCCGTGCGGGTTGGAAACTGTTACGATTACCGCCTCACCGCCCACGCGGCGGCCGTCGGGGCATGGCGCAGTCTGGTAGCGCATCTGCTTTGGGAGCAGAGGGTCGGGGGTTCAAATCCCTCTGCCCCGACCAATCCCACTGTGTCTATTCCGATGAGATAGGTGATCGTTATACCGACCCCCTGTCAGGGTTGCTCTCGCTGGTATATGCATCATCGATGCGCGAGGCTCGTCCGACTGCGGTTCGTCTTGAGCAGGTGGTAATCCGTGAGACTGGCATCGGCTACCTTGGCTACGGCATCTGCGATCGCGTCATCGACGCACCTGTTCCAGTCTGCTCGCTCGTCGGCGAAGCCAATGTCCAATGGGCCGCAGACAGTGCGAGCCGCAGCGCGGATGCGCCGGTAAAGCGTCACCGTGCCTTGCGCCTTCGTCAGATTCAAATCTGAGAATGCGACCTTCTGCGAATGCTGCAGGTCCTGGCTGCGGTCGGCCGCTTGCACCAGGCTCTGCGGAGTGACCGCCGCCGCAGCCACGGCAAGGAGCGGAAACAGGAAGGAACGAGAATGGGAGCGGCTCATGGTGTCGTTCATGGTGGCCTCCGTTGCAGACTGGAAGCATCGTGCTGCAGTCCAAGCGGAGGAGCGAACTGTTGTCCTGATGCATGCGTAAGAATTGCTTAACGTCTCGTCGGACTGTCGCGCGAGGCTTTGTGGCGACCGATGAGCTCCGCAAACATGGAGCAGGTGAGTACGGTACGGCGGGCAAGGCCGCGCGAGTCGACAAGCAGGGTCGGCTCGACTGCCGCCTGCGCGTCCAGGCGGCAACCGAAGTTCGAGTTGACGCGAGTTGGAGGGGAAGCTGCCGCTAGCGGCGCAGCGAATCGCTCGAGCCGCTCATTCCGGAGACGCCGAGAGTGCTTTCACCTTTAGCTCCCGCGCCAGCACTGCGCACAGTTGCTCGAGATCGTGTACACGCTGCGCTGCCTTGCGGAGCGCGCGTACATCCACCATAGCCGCGCTGTGCAAGCTGCGATATTCCAACCGCGCCATCTCCAGCGCTTCGAGTGTGCTGCGCCAGCGTGAGCCGAGAGTATGCCGGGCGGCCTGGGCGAGAGCGGTGCGCCAGCGAATCAAAGTAGGTGAGCCGGTCATGAAACCTCCGCAGGCGATTATGCCGGCCGGATGTGACAGTCCCGCTCCGTGCCCTGGAAGCGTTGCGCGGGCTGCGGCGACGCCTGGCTGCGGCACGCCGCTCGCGTTGCTCGGGCAGCTAAAGCCTTGACAATGACAGCCTAGGCAACTATATTACGCACCGTGCCCCAGGAGGGACCTGCAATACCCCAGGGATCACGGAGCCAGCACATATGAGCGATATCTACGAGAGTGCGACCTACCAGCCGGGCCGGAGCATAGGAGCGCTGCTCAGCCGAGTGAAGGTGGAGATGTTGTCCGCGCTCGATCGGGAGCTGGCGCAGGACAAACGCCTCGCTCCACTCGAGATGAGCGCCGCGCAGTGGATCATCGTAGCGAACCTCGCCTCGGGCCCCGGTGAGCCGAAATCGGCCGCGGACCTTTGTAAGGTGATCTCCTACGACGCCGGCGCCATGACGCGCATGCTCGACCGGCTCGAGGCCAAGGGATTGATCCGCCGCACCCGCAGCTCGCAGGACCGGCGGCTGTTGAAGCTGGAGCTGACGGAGGAGGGACGGGCGGCGTATCCGCGCATGCGCGAAATCGCCATGAGCGTCGCCAATCGTTTCCTGCGCGGATTCACCAAGAGCGAAGCGCGTCAGCTCGAGGGATTTCTCAATCGCATGGTCGAGAACGCCCAGGAGCTGCCGGCGCGCGCGAGTGCGTAACCGCAGAGCCGAGTGCCTGGCCACGGAATTTTTTTGAGCTGATAGTTGCCTAGGCATTTGCCGCCGCGGCAGCGACACGGAACGAGAGGAAGATTTATGAGCACACAAAAAACCAGCAACGCCTCCAACACCAGCCGACGCTGGCGCTGGCTGGCCGCGGTCGCCGCCGTGCTTGTCACCGGCGGCGCGGTGTACGGTGCGTACTGGGCGCAGGTGCTGCGCTATCACCAGTCAACCGATGATGCGTACGTAGGTGGGAACGTGGTACAGATCACTCCCCAGATCTCCGGTACGGTCGTTGCGATCGGAGCCGATGACACGCAGTTCGTGAAGGCGGGGCAGCCGCTCGTGCGACTGGATCCTGCCGATGCGCGGGTGGCGCTCGATCAGGCCGAGGCCCAGCTCGCGCGGACGGTTCGTGACGTTCGCAACCTGTACGCGACGAGCTCCCAGCTAGCCGCCGCAGTGCAGATGCGGCAGACCGAGCTGAGCGCCGCGCAGCGGGATCTGGCCCGCCGTGAGCGCCTGGGCGTGACCGGTGCGATTTCGGGCGAAGAGCTGCAGCATGCGGCGGATGCGGTCAAGACAGCTCAGGCGGAGCTGGTCGCGGCGCAGCAGCAGCTCGCGGCCAACCGCGCGCGGGTCGATGGCACGACGCTCAAGGATCATCCTCAGGTGCGCGATGCCGCCGCGTCCGTGCGTAACGCGTATCTGACACTCGAGCGCACCGAGCTCTCCGCACCGGTCTCCGGGCTCGTTGCACGGCGCAACGTACAGCTCGGCCAGCGTGTCACTACCGGCACCCCGCTCATGGCAGTGGTGCCGCTCGATCAGGTGTGGGTGGACGCCAACTTCAAGGAGCCCCAGCTGGCGCACATGCGCATCGGTCAACACGTCACGCTGACTGCGGATCTCTATGGTGGCCGAGTGGCCTACCACGGAACCGTGGCGGGGTTTGGCGCGGGCACCGGCGCGGCGTTCTCGCTGCTGCCGGCGCAGAATGCCACCGGCAACTGGATCAAGATCGTGCAGCGGGTGCCGGTACGCATTGCGCTCGATCCGCGGGAGATCGCCGCTCATCCGCTGCAGATCGGCCTGTCGATGAAGGCGGAGGTGGACGTCAGGGGAGGTGGGTCAGGCGCGCGTCTGCCACAGGTGGCGAGCAATACGGCCGCGTGGACGACCGCGTCGAGCGCCGAGACCGACCCGCAAGCGGATGCGCGCGTGCAGGCGATTATCGCCGCGAATCAGTCGGCACCGCTGCCGGTGCCGACCGCACAGGCGCTGCCTGCGCGCGAGTCATCGCCCGCGAGCCTGGCCGCGAATATGCCCGGAACGACGCGGCATCTGCACTGAAGCCACCTGGCCGAGGCCCAGCGCACATGACCCAACCCAATGCTGACAGACCGGTGAGCGGGGGCGCTCCCGCGGGAGCGCCCGCCGCCCCACCGCCGCTGAGCGGCAGCACCCTTGCGCTCGGCACCGTGGCGCTGTCGCTGGCGACGTTCATGAACGTGCTCGACACCTCGATCGCCAACGTCTCGCTGCCGGCCATTGCCGGCGACCTCGGCGTCTCCCCCGACCAGGGCACCTGGGTCATCACCTCGTTTGCGGTGGCGAACGGAATCTCCGTGCCGCTCACCGGCTGGCTGACCCGCCGTTTCGGCCAGGTGAAGCTTTTCACGGCCGCGATCGTGCTGTTCGTCATCGCTTCGATAATGTGCGCGCTGGCGCCCAACCTGTCGTTGCTGATCCTCGCTCGGGTGTTCCAGGGCGTCGTCGCGGGGCCGATGATCCCGCTGTCGCAGGCATTGCTGCTCGCCAGCTACCCGAAGAACCGCGCCGGCATGGCGCTCGCCATGTGGTCGATCACGACGCTGGTGGCGCCGGTCGTCGGCCCGGTGCTCGGCGGCTGGATCACCGACAACATCTCCTGGCCCTGGATCTTCTATATCAACGTCCCCGTGGGCGTGGCCGCGGCGCTCGCCACCTGGGCTATCTACCACAAGCGCGAGACCCCGACCGCGCGCGTGCCGGTCGATGCCATGGGCCTGTCGTTGCTGGTCGTCTGGGTCGGCGCGATGCAGGTCATGCTCGACAAGGGCAAGGATCTCGACTGGTTCAACTCGCCCACGATCGTGATACTCGCCTGCGTGGCGCTGGTCGGCTTTGCAGTGTTCGTCATCTGGGAGCTCACCGAGGAACATCCGGTCGTCGACCTGTCGCTGTTCCGCAGCCGCAATTTTACCGTCAGCACCATTGCGATGCTGTTCGCCTACGCGCTGTTTTTTGGAAACGTCGTGCTGCTGCCGCTGTGGCTGCAACAGTACATGGGCTACACCGCGACGCTCGCCGGTTGGGTGCTGGCCCCGGTGGGATTCCTCGCCATCATGCTGAGCCCGGTCGTCGGCCGCATCAGCGACCGGGTCGACCCACGGATCCTGGTGACGGTGTCATTCGGAATATTCTCCCTGGTGCTGTTCATGCGTTCGCATTTCAACACCAATGCCACCATCGGCACGCTCATGCTGCCGACGGTGATCCAGGGGGCGGGGATGGCGGCTTTCTTCATTCCACTGGTATCGATCTCACTCTCGGGCATGGGGCCGGATCGTATTCCGGCCGCGAGCGGCCTATTCAACTTCGCGCGTATCACTGCCGGCGCTTTCGGCACGTCCATCACCACCACGCTGTGGGATCGCCGTGCGACGCTCCATCATGCGCAGCTCATCGAGCGGCTGAGCGCGGGGGATCCAAACACTGCCGCGGCGCTCGGCACGATGCATGCCGGGGGTCTGAGCAGCGACCAGAGCTATGCGATGCTGAACCGTCTGGTCGATTCCCAGGCGTTCATGCTCTCTGCCGATGACATTTTCTACGTCTCCGGCATGCTCTTCCTGGGGCTGATTTTCCTCGTCTGGTTCGCGCGGCGCCCACAGCCGGCTGGTGCCGCGGGTGCGGCGGCCGCCTCCGGTGCGCACTGAGGCCGGGGGTGCAGCGATCCGCGGCTCAGCGAACCGCGCGCAGCAGCTTTGGAGCCACGAGCCAACGCAGCTCGCCCTGCCCGGCACGGGGAGCGCCGTGGAAGGCGATGAGTGCGAGCGACATCTTGCGCAGCTCGAATGCCCCACCTCCAGGACTGCCAGGGAGACAGGTCGAGATGAGGCGGCCCAGATCCGGTTGATGTCCAATCACCGCGAGCCGCTGGCCGCGAGTGTGCGCAAGCAGCACGAGCAGCTCATGAGGAGAGCCACCCGGCAGTAGCTGAGGGCAGAGAACGGCCCGCGGCCAGGCAGCATACTGCGTGAGCAGCGCCGCGGTCTGCCGCGTGCGCTCGAGGGGGCTTACCAGCACGCGTACCGGGCGCAGCCCGAGTTTCCTGATCCCTGCAGCGGCAGTCCGCGCGCGCATCACTCCACGCGGCGACAGGGGCCGCGCGCCATCCTCTGGCCATCG
>JAFAVO010000201.1 GCA_019242385.1 Gammaproteobacteria bacterium
CTCGGGCGTGCGCCGTTCACTTCGAGCGAAAGCGTCGAGGAGCGCCGCCGCAATCTCATCGCCAAGATCGGCGAGAACATCACCGTGCGCCGTTTTGCGGTGCTCAGCTCCCCCGGCCAGCTCGGCGCTTACCTGCACGGGACCCGCATCGGCGCGCTGATCGCGCTCGAGGGCGGCACGGCGAGCCTGGCTCACGATCTGGCGATGCACGTCGCGGCGAGCAATCCGCGCTACGTGAGCGCCGCACAGGTGCCGGCCGAGGTGGTCGCCAAGGAGCGCGACATCCTCACCAGTCAGGCCGAGGCGGAGGGCAAGCCTGCGGAGATCGTGGCGAAGATGGTCGAGGGTCGCCTGCGCAAGGTGCTCGCGGAGATCACCCTCGCCGGGCAGCCCTTCGTGAAGGACCCGGACACCACGGTCGAGAAGCTGCTGAAGACCGCGGGCACTCGCGTGCTCGCCTTCGAGCGTTTCGAGGTCGGCGCGGGTATCGAGAAGAAGCAGGACGACTTCGTGGCCGAGGTCATGGCGCAGGTCAAGGGCACGGGCCCTGCGGCCACCCCGCGAAATCACGCTCGCAATTAACCGTGAGCGCGCGCTGCTCAGCCGGATGCGCGATTTCGCGGGGACCCCGGCGGCGGTCAGGCACTGACATCGGCGCCGTGCGCAAGCCATCCGAACCCCGCCGCGCGCGGGGTTTTTTTGAGCAACTCACAGCGATGGCACACGCGAGCCTGCCAACAATTGCACGAGGCGCGATGTCATGAAGGCGGCGTACTCGAGGATCCTGGTGAAGCTCTCCGGCGAGGCGCTCATGGGGGAGGGCGATTACGGCATCGACCCGCTGGTGATCAAGCGCATCGCCGGTGAGCTGCAGGAGATCGTGCAGATGCAGGTGCAGCTCGCGCTGGTCATCGGCGGCGGCAACATCTTCCGCGGCGCGGGCCTGGCGCGCGCGGGCATGGACCGGGTGGCCGCCGACCACATGGGCATGCTGGCCACCGTGATGAATGCGCTCGCCATGCAGGATGCGCTCGAGAGCCTCGGAATGCAGGCGCGCGTGATGTCGGCGATCCGCATCAACGAGGTGTGCGAGGACTACATCCGCCGCCGCGCCATGCGCCATCTCGAGAAGGGCCGGGTGACGATCTTCGCCGCCGGCACCGGCAACCCCTTCTTCACCACCGACACCGCCGCGGCGCTGCGCGCCATCGAGATCAATGCCGACGTGCTGCTGAAGGCCACCAAGGTGAACGGCGTGTTCTCCGACGATCCGGTGCGCAATCCGCAGGCGCTGCGCTATGCGCGGCTGACCTTCGATAAGGTGCTCACCGACCGGCTGAATGTCATGGACGCGACCGCGATCGTGATGTGCCGCGACAATCACTTGCCTTTGCGCGTGTTCAATCTCAACAATCCCGGCGACCTCACCCGCATCGTGCGCGGCGAGGACGTGGGCACGGCGGTGACCTTCGAGTGAGCCGTGTCCGCGGGGAGCGAGGAGAACGACGATGCTCGATGACCTCAAGAAAGACGCTGCGGCGCGTATGACCAAGTGCGTTCACAATTTCCAGGGCGACCTGAAGAAGCTACGCACCGGCCGTGCGCACCCGAGCCTCATCGAGCACCTCAAGGTGGACTACTACGGCTCGGAGGTGCCGCTGCAGCAGGTGGCGAGCATCACGGTGGAGGAGGGGCGCACGCTGGTGATCTCCCCCTGGGAGAAGAGCGTGGTGCAGGCGATCGAGAAGGCCATCTTCAAATCCGATCTCGGTCTCACTCCCATGACGGCCGGCACCGTGATCCGTATCCCCATGCCGCCGCTCACCGAGGAGCGCCGCCGCGAGATCACCAAGGTGCTGCGCCACGATGCCGAGAATGCCCGTGTGGCGGTGCGCAACGTGCGCCGCGACGTCATGAACGACATCAAGGAGATGCTCAAGGAAAAGCTGGTGTCGCAGGATGATGAGCGGCGCGCCGAGGTCGAGGTGCAGAAGCTCACCGACAAGCACGTCGCGGAGATCGACGGGCTGCTCGCCGCCAAGGAGAAGGAGGTCATGCACGTGTGATGAGCGCGAGCGCTTTTCTGCCCCGGCACATCGCCATCACCATGGATGGCAACGGCCGCTGGGCGGCCGCGCGCGGACTTGCGCGTACGGCCGGCCACAAAGCAGGTCTCGCCCCGGTGCGCATGTGCATCGAGCAATGCTCGCAGCGCGGCGTCGAGGCGCTCAC
>JAFAVO010000245.1 GCA_019242385.1 Gammaproteobacteria bacterium
CGCATCGCCACTTCGGTCTTACCGAAACCGACATCGCCGCACACGATACGGTCCATGGGACGCTCGCCGGCGAGGTCCGCGAGCACCTGGCGGATCGCCTGCGCCTGGTCTTCAGTCTCCTCGAACGGGAAGGCGCTCGCGAACGCCTGGTAGTCGCGCTCGCTCACCGGCAGCGCGAGGCCCGGCTGCGCCCTGCGGCGCGCGTGCAGGTCGAGGAGCTCGGCCGCCACATCGCGAATCTGCTCCGCTGCCCGGCGGCGGGCGCGCGCCCACTGGTCCGTGCCGAGCTTGTGCAGCGGTGCGTGCTCGGGCGCGGCGCCGGTGTAGCGGCTCACCAGGTGCAGCGCATGCACCGGCACGTAGATGCGGTCGCCGTCCTGGTACTCGAGCACCAGGAACTCCCCGGGCTGGCCGCCGATCTCCATGGGCTGCAGGCCCAGGTAGCGACCGACGCCGTACTCCTCGTGGACCACCGGGGAGCCGGGATTGAGGTCCTGCAGATCGCGCAGTATCGCTTCCGGATCCGAGGCGCGCTTGCGCCGGCGCTCGATCGGGGCGCGCGGTCCGAACAGCTGCGCTTCCGCGATCAGCGCGACCGGCGGCGCCGTGAGCGTCAATCCGCGCAGATCCGGCGCCACGGTGAGCGCCACGCGTGCAGTGCCTGCGGCGAATGCGTCCCAGCTATCGAGGATGCTGACCTCGAGTTGGTGGGCGCGCAGCATCTCGCGCAGCACCTCGCGCCGGCCGGCAGAGTCGGCGGCCAGCAGCACCCGCCCGTCGAAGGAGCGCAGGAAGGCGGCGAGCGGCGCCAGCGGCTCAGGCGCACGCACATCGATGCGCAGCTCGCGCGCGGCTGCCGTGGGGAAGTTGCGCACCGTCGGCGAGTCACCCTGCAGCTCGGTGTCGGCCTTGAACGGCTCGAGCGTTATGCCCGCGAACGCATCGAACCGCTCCTGCAGCTGCGCTGGCTCGAGAAACAGCTCCGCCGGCTCGAGCAGTGGCCGCTCCAGATCGTGCCGGCGCTCCTCATAACGCTCGCGAATCTCTTCCCAGGACTTGAGCAGGAAACCCGCGAGCGGAGCTTCGCGCACGATCACGGCATCGGCGGGCAGGTAATCGAACAACGTCGCCAGCGACTCGAAGAACAGCGGCTGGTAGAACTCGACACCGGCCGGCGCCAGCCCTTCGCTCACGCCGCGGTAGATGCTGCTGCGGTTCGGGTCGCCCTCGAAGCGCGTGCGGTAGCGCCGGCGAAAGTCCTTGACCGCCTGGGCATCGAGCGGCACCTCGCGTGCCGGCAGCAGCCGCACCGCCGGCAGCGTGTCGAGGGAGCGCTGCGTGTCAGGATCGAAGCGCCGGATCGCCTCGATCTCCTCATCGAACAGGTCGATGCGCAGCGGAGCCGACGCGCCCATCGGGAAGACATCCAGCAGCGAGCCGCGCACGGCGAACTCGCCCGGGCTCACCACCTGGCTGACGCTCGCATAGCCGGCCTCCGTCAGCCGCTGCCGGAACGGCTCGATGGCGAGCGCCTGACCCTGCACCAGCTCGAAGGCCCGACCCTGGACGTACTGCCGCGGCGGCAGACGCTGCATGAGCGTGTCGGCGCTGACGATCAGGCAACCGCTGCGTGTCTGCGGCAGCTCATAGAGCGTCTGCAGACGCTCGGAGATGATGTCCGGGTGGGGCGAGAACAGGTCGTACGGCAATACCTCCCAGTCCGGCAGGCGCAGCAGCGCGAGCGCGCCGGGAGCGAAGAAGCGCAGCTCTGCGGAGAAACGCTCGAGCTCGCGCGCGCCATCGACCACCAGCACGTACAGGCGGGGATCGGCGCGGGCGGCCTCGGCGAGCGCGAGCGCTGCGGCACTGCCGTAGAGCTGGTGCCAGCGCAGCTGCGGAGTGGCGCGGCTCGGCACCGGTGGATGCAGGAGGGCGGACATCCGCGCAGCTTACCTAAGGGCGCCGGGGGCAGGAGCCCAGCGCGGAAAACTGCCGCCGTCTCAGGCGGCGATCGGGCCCTCGGTGAGCTGCATGCGCGTCATGCGCGCGACGCAGTAGATGTCGATCGGATGCGAGCGGCCGCGCAGGCGCAGCGGCGGCAGTGCGGTGGCGCCGATGTCCACGCCATGGGCATCGAGCGAGCGCTTGAGAGTGCTGGAGAAGAGGATCTCGCCCGCGCGCGCCCGCTGACACAGCCGGGCGGCGATGTTCACCGTGTCACCGATGATGGTGTAGCTCATGTAGGCGGAGGAGCCGATGTTGCCGGCCACCACATCGCCTTCGTTGATGCCGATGCCGAGGCCGGCCTCGATGTGATGGCGCTCCTGCCAGGAGCGCGCGAGCTCGGCGAAGCGCTCGAGCATCTCGCTCGCCGCGCGCACTGCCCGCTGCGCGCTGTCGGGCTGCTCGAGCGGCACGCCGAAACCGAGCATCAGGCAGTCTCCGGCCATGTGGAACACGGTGCCCTCGTGGCGGAAGGTGATCTCGGTGAGCAGCGAGAAGTACTCATTGAGCAGCGGCACCACACGCGGCGCCTCGAGCTGCTCGGACATGCTGGTGAAGCCGCGCAGGTCGGCGAACAGCACCACCGCGTGCGCGCGCGCATCGGCGGTCGAGAGCAGCGTGTCGCGCAGCTGCGCGTCCTCGAGAATCTTGTCGGCGACCTTCGGCGAGACGTAGCGCCGGAAGGTCTGGCGCAGGATCTCCTCGCGCCGGCGGATTTCTGCTTCGAGCTGCGCGGCGGCCGTCTTCCTGCGCACCGCCCCCGCGCGCACCAGAGCCTCAATGTGTGCCGTTAAGGTTTGATCCAATCCCACTGAATCCTCAAGAGAATTCCTCTCTTGAGCGGGAGCCTAGCACATCCAGGTGACATATCCCGGTTTGCGGGGAGATAGGTGAAAGCACTCAGTCCGGCCGCCGGGCCGGGCTGCGAGCGCAGGGCCGCGCAGATCTGGTGCGATCAGGTGCCGGTCGCCACCGAGGTGGCGTTGACCATGGACTCGCCGGTGATCACCGATTCGATGACCCGGTCGTGCTCGAAGAACACCGAGAAGCCGTGGTAGTCCCAGCGGGTGATCGGCGGCTGCTGCTGCGAGCTGCCACCGACCGCGGCATGGCGCGTCGCGGGAGCGCCGAACTGCTTCTCCACCTGATCCATGGTGGCGCCGCGTCGCGGCCGCTCGAGCTGCGAGTCGCGCACCTGCACCTGATCGTTCACCACGACGGTTTCGGCAACAGCGGCGCTGATGAGCGCACAGCCGCACAGCACGGCGGCGAGGATGCGGGTCTGCATGCAACGACTCTCCTCGAGACTGCATCCTGACTATAGCACCGCCCGAAATGTGTCAAAGCGCGCCACGCGGCCATTTTGTGACGCAGGTCTGATAACGGCCGCAACTGTGGTTAAATCGCGACGATGTTTTATCCACTGCCGCTCTACGTTGGCTTGCGCTACGTGCGCGCGCGCTCGACGCGCTTCTTCGTCTCCTTCATCACCTGGGCCTCGCTCATCGGGGTGTGCGTGGGAGTCGCGGCGCTCATCGTCATTCTCTCGGTGATGAATGGCTTCGAGAGCGAGCTACGCGACCGCCTGCTCTCGCTCAGCGCCCCGGTGCGTGTCACCGCGCGGCAGTCGCAGCCGCAATGGGCGCACATCGCACAGCTGGCACGGGCGACTCCAGGGGTCAGCGATGCGGCGGCCTACGCCGAGGTGCAGGCGCTCGCGGTGCATGGCGCGGAAATGGTGCCGGTGCTGTTGCGCGGCATCGATCCTGCCGACCCGGCCACGGTCGCCGAGCTTGGAACCGCGATCGTCCAGGGACGCCTGGCCGATCTCAGCGCCGGCTCCGCCGACGCGATCGTCGGGGAGGTGATTGCCGAGCGGCTCGGGCTCTCCCCCGGCGATGGGCTCACGCTGCTCGTGCCGACGGTGGGCAGCGACGGTACCCCGGCGCCGAAGCTGCGCGAGCTGCGTGTCAGCGGTGTGTTCGAGGTGGGGCTGCAGGATCACGATGCCACGCTGGTGTTCGCCAATCTCTTGGACGTGCGCGAGCTCGGCCCGGTCGGCACGGTGAGCGAGGGCCTGCGGGTGCGCGTGCAGGATGTGCTCGCCGCACCGGTGGTCGCCGCGCGCTTGCGCGCCCAGCTGCCGGAGACGCTCGAGGTGAGCGACTGGACGCGCGACAACGCGAACTACTTCCGCGCCATCCGCATCGAGAAGACCATGATGTCGCTGATCCTGCTGCTGATCGTGGCGGTCGCGGCCTTCAACATCGTCGCCATGCTGGTGATGGTGGTGACCGACAAGCGTACCGACATCGCCATCGTGCGCACCTTCGGTGCGGCACCGCGTGCGGTCATGGGCATCTTCGTCACCCAGGGACTCGTGATCGGCTGGCTCGGCGTGGCGCTGGGGGCCGCGCTCGGGCTGGTGCTGGCGCTGCACGTCGACAGCATCGTGCCGTTTCTCGAGCACACTTTCCGCTTCCACATCATGGACGCGGACGTCTACTACAGCACGGCGATTCCTTCCGAGGTGCACTGGCGGAACGTGGCGGCCATCGCGCTCGCGGCGCTGCTGCTGACCGCGCTCGCCACCATCTACCCGGCGGTCCGTGCGGCGCGCACGGCCCCCGCCGAGGCGCTGCGTTACGAGTAGCCGATGAGTGCCTACGAGTGGCTGATCGGCACACGTTACCTGCGCTCGACCCACCGGCGTGGATTCGTCTCCTTCGTCGCGCTCATGTCGGTGTGCGGGCTGATGCTCGGGGTGGCTACGCTCATCGTGGTGCTGTCGGTCATGAACGGCTTCGAGCGCGAGCTGCGCAATCGCATCCTGGCGGTGACCTCGCATGCGACCATGGTCGGACTCGACGGTACGCTCGCTGACTGGCGTGCCGTGCAGGCTGCCGCGCGCCATCAGCCCGGGGTGCAGGCAGCGGTTCCCTACATCGAAAGCCAGGCGATGCTCGCCCACGGCAGCGCCATGGCGGGCGCCAAGGTGCGCGGGGTGCTGCCCGAGGAGGAGCGCAGCGCCACGGGGCTGGCGCAGCACCTGGTGTCGGGCCGGCTCGAGGATCTCAGCGCGGGCAGTTACGGCATCATTCTCGGCAGCGCGCTCGCGCATGAGCTGCGCGCGGGGGTGGGCGACAGCGTGGTGCTGATCGCACCGGAAGGCACCGCCACCCCCACCGGGGTCGTGCCGCGCATGCGCCGCTTCCGCGTGCTCGGCCTCTTCAGCAGCGGTATGTACGAGTTCGACCGCGGGCTGGCGCTCACCAACATGGCGGACGCCGCGCGCCTGTTTCATGTCGCCGGCGGCGTCACCGGGCTGCGACTCGCCTTCAGCGATCCGCTGGCGGCACCGACCCTGGTGCGGCAGGTGGCGCGGCGGTTGTCCGAGCAGCTCGGCATCCAGGGTTTCTACGTGACCGACTGGACGCAGGACCATGCCAACTTCTTCCGCTCCATCGAGATCACCAAGTCGATGCTGTTCGTGATACTGCTGATGCTGGTCGCGGTGGCCGCCTTCAACATCGTGGCAACGCTGGTGATGATCGTGAAGGAGAAGCAGACCGACATTGCCATCCTGCGCACACTCGGCGCGGCACCGCGCAACGTGCTGCTCACCTTCGCGGTGCAGGGGGTGCTCATCGGCCTCGCCGGTACGCTCGCCGGCGCGGCGCTCGGCACGCTGCTCGCCGACAATCTCGAGACACTGGTCGCCGGACTCGAGCGGCTGCTGCACACGCAGTTCCTCGACGCACGCGTCTACTACATGAGCGATCTGCCGGCGTACGTGGAGCTGAGCGATGTGCTGCGAGTGTGTGCGGTGGCGCTCGCGCTGTGCGTGCTCGCCACGATATATCCGGCCTGGCGCGCCGCGCGCACCGCGCCGGCGCAGGCGCTGCGCCATGAATGACACCGTCCTCGAGGCACGCGAGGTGCACAAGAGCTTCCGCCAGGGACCGGTGCTGCTCGAGGTGCTGCGCGGCGTGGTGCTCGCCGTGCGGGCCGGAGAGCGCGTGGCCATCGTTGGCGCCTCGGGCTCCGGCAAGACGACGCTGCTGCAGATCCTCGGCGGCCTCGACCCACCGAGCGGCGGAGCGGTGCACGTGGGCGGGCGGGACATACACGCACTGAGCGAGGCGGAGCGCGGCCTGCTGCGCAATCGCACGCTGGGCTTCGTTTACCAGTTCCACCATCTGTTGCCGGAGTTCTCCGCGCTGGAGAATGTGGCGATGCCGCTGCTGGTGCGGCGCAGCCAGGTGTCCGCGGCACGGGCCGCGGCGCGCGCCCTGCTCGAGCGGGTGGGTCTCGGTGAGCGGCTCGAGCACCGTCCGCATCAGCTCTCGGGCGGCGAACGTCAGCGCGCCGCGGTGGCGCGCGCGCTGGTGACCGCACCCAGCGTCGTGCTCGCCGATGAGCCTACGGGGAATCTCGATGGCGCCAACGCCGAGAGCGTGTTTGCGCTGATGCTGGAGCTCAATCGCGAGCGCGGTACCAGCCTCGTCGTGGTGACGCACGACCCGCGGCTCGCGGGCCGCATGGAGCGGATTTACGAGCTCGAGCGCGGGATGCTCACGCTGCGACAGTGACGGCCATCGTGACCCACGTGCGGCGCGTGCCGCGCGCGGTAGCGGCTGCGCACGTGCCAGCGCCAGAGGAGCTCGAGGGAGACCCAGCCGAGCACACCGAACAGGACCGCAGAGGCGAGGCAACCGACGACGAAAGGCTGCCACACCGGGACGAGGCCGTGCCGGAACCACTCCCAGGTGGGGTGGAACTTGAAGTGGCCTGGCGGGATCCGCAGCAGCGCGCTCCCCAGGCGGTAGGCGAAGTAGTACACCGGCATGAAGGTGAAAGGGTTCACGAGGAAGGTCGTGCCGCAGATGACCGGGATGTTGAGCCGCCAGATGACTGCGATGGTGCAGGCGCTGAGCAGGTGTACCGGCAGCGGTATGAAGCAGATGGCAAGTCCTGCGCCGAAGGCATAGGTTACGCCGCGCCGGCGCAGCGTCCACAGGTGCGGATCGCCGATGCGCTGGCCGAACAGCCGCACGAACCAGCGGTCCTGCAGCGAGTGCGGAGCCGGGACGATCTTTTTCAGCAGCTGGCGCGGCATGGGCCCGGATGACTGTACCAGAACGCCCCTGTGCGCAATGTGCACTGCGCCGCGACGCAGTTCCTTGAGCAGCGGCGCCCCTCCGGTATGATGCCGCCTTTGCAATTGCGGCTGGTGTGAGGGATCTCGTCGGATGTGGGAAATAGTGCGGGCGGGCGGCCCGCTGATGTGGCCGATAATTCTCTGCTCGATCACCGCCGCCGCCATCATTCTCGAGCGGCTGTGGACGCTGCAGGACAAGCGCGTGCTGCCGCGCGAGCTGCCGCAGAAGGTCTGGCAGCTCATCGAGTCCAACCAGGTGAACGACAAGGTGATCGCCGCGCTGGAGCAGAACTCACCGCTCGGCCGGCTGCTCGCCACCGGCCTCGCCAACCGTCACCGGCCGCGCGAGATGCTCATGGAGCGCCTCGAGGACACCGGCCGCCACGTGGTGCACGAGCTGGAGCGGTTTCTCAACACCCTCGGTACCATTGCCGGAGTGTCGCCGCTGCTCGGCCTGCTCGGCACCGTGACCGGCATCATCCGCGCGTTCAACGCCATCGAGGCGGGCGGCATGGGCGACCCGCGCGCACTCTCGGGCGGTATCGCCGAGGCGCTGATCGCCACGGCGGCGGGGTTGTGCGTGGCGATCCCGGCACTGATTTCCTACCGTTACCTGCGCGGCCGGGTCGATGGCATCGTCGTGGAGATGGAAAAGCACGCCATCCGCATGGCGGATGCACTCGAGGCGGCGCGCTCGCGCGAGCGCACCGCGCCGGCTGCCGTGGCCGTGGCGTAAGCGCAGCGCGGGCCGCTTCCTGTGAACCTCAAGCCCCGCCGCCACGAGGAGCCGGAGATCAACGTGGTGTCGCTGATCGATGTGGTGCTGCTGCTCGTGGTGTTCTTCATCCTCTCGAGCAAGTTCACCGACGAGGGCCGCCTGCGCGTGCACCTGCCGCAGGCGAGCGCCATCCCGAGCGAGAAACCGAGCGGCGAGCCACTGGTGGTGAGCGTGACGCAGCAGGGGGGCTACCTCGTCAACCAGCGCGAGCTGATCAACTCCAGTCCCGAGACGCTGCGGGCGGCGCTGCTCAAGGAGGCCGGCGGCAACCGCGCGGTGCGGGTAACGCTGCGCGCCGATGCGCGCGCCACCCATCAGGCGGTGATCACCGCCATGGACGTTCTCGGGCGGCTGGGCTTTGCCGAGGTTAATATCGCAACGGTCAAGGAAGAGCCCGCAGGCAAGCCTTGAACGACACCAGCCGAGCGCCGAGCGTCACCGCGAACAGGTACCCCCTCGCCCGCGGCGCGCTGCCGAGCTACCGCCGTCTGCTCGGCTATCTGGCCCCGCACCGGGGCCGCTTCGTGCTCGGCATGCTCGGTGGCGCGCTGTTCGCCGCGACGATGACGAGCTTCGCCTGGTTCGCCAAGAAATTCGGCGACGGCACGCTGGTGCACGAGGACCCGCGCACCATCGTCTGGGTGCCGCTCGCTCTGGTGGGATTGTTTCTGCTGCGCGGGCTGGGCGAGTTCGTGCAGACCTACTACATGGGCTATGTCGGGCGGCAGATCGTCAGCCGGCTGCGGCGCGATGTGTTTCGCCATACGCTCGACCTGCCGGTCGGATATTTCGACCGCAGCTCCTCGGCGACGCTGCTCTCGCGGCTCACCTACAACAGCGAGCAGGTCGGCCAGGCCACCACCGACTCGATCAACCTGGTGGTGCGCACCACGCTCACCATCGTGGGCTCGATCGGCTTCATGCTGTGGTTCAACGCCCGGCTGACGCTCATTGCCCTGATCCTCACCCCGGTGATCGGCTGGCTGGTGTCGATCATCAATAGCAAATTCCGCCGCTACAGCCGCCGCATCCAGGACTCGATGGGCGATGTCACACGCGTGGCCAAGGAGGGCTTCGAATCCCCGAGGCTGCTGAAGGTGTACAACGCCGAGGAGCACGTCGCCGGCCAGTTCGACGCGGTCGATGCGCACAACCTGCGCTCCAACATGCGCCTCATTCTGACGCGCGGAATCTCCAACCCGGTCGTGCAGCAGGTCACCGCCATGGGCGCGGCCGTCGTGCTGTGGATCGCGATAGCGGACGCGGTCCACGGCCGCATGAGCATGGGCGACATGCTGGGCTTCATCGCCGCGCTGGTCGGCATCGCCCAGCCGCTGCGCGATCTGGTCGGAGTCGCCGGTCCGCTGCAGCAGGGCATCGCCGCCGGACAGAGCCTGTTCGAGCTGCTGGATGAGCCGGCCGAGCCGCAGGGGGGGAGCTTGCGCGTGCCACGCGTGCGCGGCGCGGTGCAGTTCGAGCACGTCTGGTTTGCCTACCCCGCGGGGCGCGATGCGGGCGCTGCCGCCGGGGCGCCGCGCGCACTCGCTGATGTCTCGCTCGAAGTGTCTCCCGGAGAGAGCCTCGCCATCGTCGGCCGCTCTGGCAGCGGCAAGTCGACGCTGGTCAATCTGCTGCCACGCTTCTACGACGTGGCTGCGGGCAGCGTGCGGATCGACGGCCAGGACGTGCGCGAGTTCGAGCTGAAAAACCTGCGCGAGCAGATCGCGGTGGTGAGCCAGGAAGTGGTGCTGTTCAACGACACCATCCGCAACAACATCGCTTTCGGCCGCAAGGTAGCCGACGCCGACATCGAGCGCGCCGCGGAAGCGGCGCACATTCTCGAATTCATCCGCCGCCAGCCCGGCGGGCTCGATGCGCTGGTGGGCGATCGCGGCATGCTGCTCTCGGGCGGCCAGCGGCAGCGGATCGCCATCGCCCGTGCGCTGCTGAAGGACGCACCGATCCTGATACTCGATGAAGCCACCTCGGCTCTCGACACCGAGTCCGAGCGGCACATCCAGGCGGCCCTGAGCGAGCTGCTGCGGCATCGCACCACTTTCATCATCGCGCATCGGCTCTCCACCGTGGAGCAGGCGGACCGCATTCTGGTGCTCAACGCCGGCACCGTCGCCGAAAGCGGCACCCACGCACAGCTGCTCGCGCACGGTGGGCTGTACGCGCAGCTGCATCGCCTGCAGTTCTCCGACTGAGGTGAGCGGCGCGGATGGAGCGGCAGCTCACACAGCTGTGGTATCACGAGCGCGCACGTGCTGCGCCGCTGCAGCCGCTCGCCTGGCTGTACGGTGCGATGATCGGCCTGCGGCGGAGCATGTATCGCTCGGGCCTGGTGCGTGCCGCGGCAGCGGGCCGTCCGGTGGTGGTCGTGGGCAATCTCACCGTGGGCGGCACCGGCAAGACTCCGCTCACCGTCTGGCTGGCGCGCGCACTCGGCGCACAGGGATTGCAGGTGGGGATCATCGCGCGCGGTTACGGCGGCAGCAGCGGCCGCGGACCGCGGCGCGTCGACGCCGGCTCACGCTGGCAGGATGTGGGGGATGAGCCGCTGATCCTGGCGCGCCGCAGTGGCTGTGCGACGGTGGTCGGCAGTGACCGCCTCGCCGCCGCACGCACTCTGGTCGGCGCGGGCGTCGACCTCATCCTGGCCGATGATGGCCTGCAGCATCTGCGCCTCGCACGCGATTGCGAGATCGTGGTGGTCGATGGCGCACGTGGTTTCGGCAACGGCCGCCTGTTGCCTGCCGGCCCGCTGCGCGAGACCACGAAGCGGCTGCGCACGGTGGATGCGATCGTCGTGAACGGCAGCGCGACTCACCCGACGCTCGCTGCGCTGCCACCGGCCGGGATGCTCGCCATGCAGCTGGAAGCGGGCGAGGCGGTCAGCCTCGATGAGCAGCGCCGCCGGCCGCTCGCCTCGTTTCAGGGGGAGCGCGTGCACGCCGTCGCCGGCATCGGCAACCCGCAACGTTTTTTCACCGAGCTGCGCGCCCGCGGAATCGAGCTCATCGAGCACCAGTTTCCCGATCACCATCCTCTGACCGCGGCAGAGCTGGCATTCGCCGAACGGCTGCCCGTGCTCATGACCGAGAAAGATGCCGTAAAATGCCGCGAGCTCGCCGATGAGCGCTTGTGGTACGTGCCGGTCGCCGCACAGCTTCCCGCACGGGACGCGCACGAGCTCCTCAGCCGCGTACTCGCGAAGGTGCGCGGCGCCGCTGGAGGTGCCTAGCCGTGGATGCCCGCTTGCTGGAGATACTTGCCTGCCCGGTATGTAAGGGACCACTGCAGTTCCGCCGCGAGGCGCAGGTGTTGGTTTGCCGCATGGACCGGCTGGCTTACCCGATCCGCGATGCGGTCCCGGTGATGCTGGAGGAAGAGGCCCGTCAGCTCGCGGCCGATGATCCGCTGCTCGATCGTTGAACCGGTGCAGCCCCAGTCCCGGCAACGCCCGCCCATGTTCCGCGTAGTGATTCCGGCGCGGTTTGCCTCCACCCGCCTGCCGGGCAAGGCGTTGCTGCCGATCGCCGGCAAGCCGATGGTGCAATGGGTCTACGAGCGTGCCCGCGCCGCCGCCGCACAGGAGGTGCTCATTGCCACCGACGATGAGCGCATCGCACGTGCTGCACGCGGCTTCGGTGCGCAGCCGGTGATGAGCTCCGCCACCCACGCTTCCGGCACCGACCGCATCGCCGAGGTGGCGCGCGCGCGCAACTGGGGCGCACAGGAGATCGTCGTGAACGTGCAGGGCGATGAGCCTCTGGTTCCGCCGGCACTGATCACTCAGGTCGCGCAGCTGCTGCAGGCACACCCCGCGGCCCAGCTGGCGACGCTTGCCACCCCGCTCGAGTCGCTGGCGGAGCTCCTCGACCCGGCGGTCGTGAAGGTGGTGAGCGACGCGCAGGGGTACGCACTCTACTTCAGCCGCGCGCCGATTCCCTGGAACCGCGATGGTGCTCCGGCGGGACTCACGAGCCAGCGGGAATTTGCCGGCGCGCGCCGCCATCGCGGCCTGTATGCGTACCGTGTGGCCGAGCTGCTGCACCTTGCGCAACTTCCGCAGGGGCACCTGGAGGGGCTCGAGAAGCTCGAGCAGCTGCGCGCGCTCGAGCACGGCCTGCGCATCGTGGTTGCCGATGCGATCGAGCGCCCGGGCCCGGATGTCAATACGCCTGCAGATCTCGAGCACGTCAGAAAGCTCATGGATTCATCGGTGGGCTGAGACGCACCAACAATATGTCGTGCGCGGCGATGCTGAAGTCACAATTGCTCACAGCGCGACGCGAGCGCAGGCCGCGCCGCCATGCCAACGGCGGGCAGCGGAACTCCCTGCGTGCGCACGGTCAAAACTCCTGTATGTTCCGCGGGTTGCATTGTCAACGAGGAGCTCGCAAGCCGCGTTTTTGTGGGTGAGCATTGTTTGAGCACTGGAGCCTTCGCGATGCAGATTTTCATCCCCACCAGTTTGCGCAGCGCCATTCCGATGATGACGCTGGCGGGCCTCGTGGCAGTGTTGGCCGGCTGTGCCACCACACCACCGCCGGAGCAGCGGCCCGCGCCGCCTCCACCGCCTCCGGCCGGCATGGTCTACCAGCCGCAGCCGGCTGCGCCCGTGAACGCCGACGTGTATGCCTATCCGATGCGCGGCCAGACTCCCGAGCAGCAGGACCGCGATCACTATGACTGCAGCATCTGGGCGACGCAGCAGACCGGGTTCGACCCGAGCGCCCCGGGTGTGCCGCCGCAGCATCAGGTGCACATCGTGAGCGGACCGCCGCCCGGCTCCGGGACCGCAGCAGGCGCCGTCACCGGTGCCATCCTCGGTGCAGTGATCGGCGGACCCTACCATGGGCCGGGGCCTGCGCTCGCCGGCGCCGTGGTGGGCGGGGCGCTGGGCACCGCGGCCGAGCAGAGCGCGCGCCAGTCGCAGACGGTGACGGTGACCGATCAGCACGCGCTCGCGCAGGTGCAACACAAGGCCGCCAACTACCGGCGGGCGCTCGGTGCGTGTCTCGATGCGCGCGGCTACAGTGTCAAGTGACTCCATGAGCGCATACCACAAGACCCCGGCGCTCGCTGTATGCGCGCTGGCGCTGTCGGTGCTGATGTCGCATGCCGCGCGCGCGCAGCAGGCACAGCACGGACATGAAGGACATCAGGGGCGGGAGCAGGCACCCGCGCCGTACGCTTCGCAGTATGACGGCCGCTACAGTCACAACCGCTCCTACACCACCCCGGGCGTCGAAGTTGCGGCAGTGCCCGGCAGGCCGTACGTGGTCGCGCACGGAGGTGCGCACTACTACTATTCGGGCGGAGTCTGGTACTCGCCGCGCGGACCGCATTACGTGGTGATAGGCCCGCCGGTCGGCGTGTACGTTCCGGTGCTGCCACCCTTTTACACGACGGTGTGGTTCGCCGGAGTTCCCTATTACTACGCCAACAACACCTACTACACCTATGCCGGTCCGCAGGGTTACGAGGTCGTCGATCCACCAGCCGATGGCAGCGCGGTGCAGGGGCCGCAGGGACCTGCATATCCCGGCGCACCGCCGCCCGCACCTGGCGGCACCCACCCTGAGGGCGAAGACATCTACGTCTATCCGCAGCAGGATCAATCGCCCGACCAGCAGGCGAATGACCGGTACGATTGTCACAAGTGGGCGTCCTCGCAGACGGGCTTCGATCCCACTCAAGCCGGCGGGGGCGTTGCCCCGGACCAGACTGTTGCGCGGGGTGAGGATTACAAGCGCGCGATGCGCGCCTGCCTCGAGGGGCGGGGCTATAGCGTAAG
>JAFAVO010000263.1 GCA_019242385.1 Gammaproteobacteria bacterium
ATTTCTTTCGGCGGCGGCATGGCCATCCGTAGCTTCGTGCTCGCGACCCGCTCGACGAACGCGTGGGTCGACCAGGCGCTCTGCTCGAGCTGCAGCTGACCCCACTCGATCTCCAGGTTGTCGCGACGGGCGTTCAGCGCCTCGAGCTGCACGAAGAGCTGGCGGGCACGGTGCTTGCACCAGATGGCGCCCGCTGCCGAGCCGAGCGTTGCCACCCAAAGGAGGGCGACCGCGGTGAGGAGCACCCCGCGCCTCACGGCAGCCGCTCCGCGACGCGCAGCAGCGCGCTGCGCGCCCTCGGATTGCGCGCGCTCTCGGCGGGCGATGGACGGATCTTGCGCCCGATGAGCTTCAGGCGTGGCCGCGCCTCGGCCGGTATGACCGGCAGCCGGCCGAGCGCGGGGTTGACCTGCGATTCGCGCTGCATGAAGCGCTTGACCAGGCGATCCTCGAGCGAATGGAAGCTGATCACGGCCAGCCGCCCCCCGGCGGCGAGGACCGTCATGGCGCCGGCGAGCCCACGCTCGAGCTGACCCAGCTCGTCGTTGATGAACATGCGCAGCGCCTGGAAGGTGCGGGTCGCCGGGTGCTTGCCCGGCTCGCGGGTGCGCACGGCACCGGCGACGACCGCGGCGAGCTCGGCGGTGCTCTCCAGTGGCGCCTTGCCGCGCCGGGCGACGATGGCCTGGGCCACGCGCCGCGCGAAGCGCTCTTCTCCGAAGGTCGCGATCACCTGGCGTATCTCGTCGACGCTCGCCCGCGCCAGCCAGGACGACACAGGTTCCCCGCGCGTCGGGTCCATGCGCATATCGAGTGGCCCGTCGGCGCGGAAACTGAAGCCCCGGCCCGGATCGTCGAGTTGCGGTGAGGACACGCCGAGGTCGAAGAGCACGCCACGGCAGGGATGCTGGTGCGCTTGAGCCGGCACGAGCGCGGCGAGATCGGCAAACGACGCATGGAGGAGCGTAAGCCGCACTTCGTCGGCAAAGCGCTGGCGGCCGGCCGCGATGGCCTGCGGATCCCGGTCGAGCGCAAGCACGCGGCCTTGCGCACCGAGTGCCTGGAGAATGAGCGCCGTGTGACCGCCACGGCCGAAGGTCGCATCGACATAGTACCCGCCCGCTTCCAGGGCCAGCCCGGCGAGCGCCTCAGCGGCGAGCACCGGTGTGTGCTCAGCCACGTCCGAAGCGGCGTGCCCCCGCCTCCCTGAGTGCTCTTGCCACGGGCCTCGGCCCGATCACCCTTTTCGTTGACCCTACAGCGACAGGGACTCGAGCTCGGAGGGCAGATCGGTCGGGCTTTCGGCGCTGGCGAGCCAGGCATCGCGCCGCTCGTTCCAGCGCGCCTCGTCCCACAGCTCGAAACGATTCCCCTGTCCGATGAGCATTCCGTGTCGCCCAAGCTTGGCGAACTCCCGCAGCTCTGCCGGGAGCAGCACCCTGCCGTGCCCGTCGAGCGGCAGATCGGTCGCATGGCCCACCATCAGCCGTTGCAACCGGCGCGCGGTTGCATTGAGGCTCGGCAGACTCATCAGCTTGCGTTCGATCTGCTCCCACTCGGGCAGGGGATAGATGAGAAGGCACTGGTCCCGGTCGACGGTGACGACCAATTTCCCCTGGGCGAGTTCGCTGATCTGCTCCCGATAGCGGGTGGGCATGACCATCCGGCCCTTGTCGTCCAGAGTAATTTTTGTTGCACCGCGAAACATGACCGGCGGGGCGGCATTACGCCCATTTCCCCCCACTTTCTCCCACTGGTCGCCACTATGGAATCGCGGGCAGACTATGTCAATTGAAATAGTGAGAAATTCGTCGCAGTCACAAAGACTTATGTGGAAATGAACAGTACGTCAGCCGCGCCGGGAAGTATTCCCGCTGCGCAATCAGCGGCTTGCCCGGGGAAGCTTATACAGTCCCTCAGAACGGGCGGACCTGAGGGGCTCGCGAAGGGGCTGCGCCGGCAGGCGAGACAGCCCTGGCGGGCTCAACAGGCCTCGAAAGCCTGCTGAATCCACTCGATCACCGGCGCCGGCCCGCAGGGATCGCTCACGACGATCACATCGAAACGCACCGGCAGGCGGGCGAGGTCGCTGCGCTGCTGCAGCAGCTGCTGCGCGGCGCGGGTGATGCGGCGCTGCTTGGCGCGGGTCACGCTCGCGGCGGCGCCGCCGTAAGCCCCGCTCGAGCGGGTGCGCACCTCGGCGATGACCAACAGCTGCGCGGCGCGGGCGATGATGTCGAGCTCACCGAGCCGGCGGCGGAAGTTGCACTGCACTATCTCCCAGCCGCCGGCGCGCAGGAATTGCCGCGCCAGCTCCTCGGCTCGTTGGCCGTGTTGCTGGCGCAGTGTGCTCATCGCTGTCGGAAGTTATAAGTTGGAAGTTATAAATCCGCCGGCAGCAACCGCAGCTCACCATCGTGCAGCTGCGCCCAGCCGAGCTCGCGGCGTACGTGCCGCTGCGCATCGAGGCTCAGGCGTCCGGTGAGCCCGGCGACGGTGATGTTGCCGCTCACGCCCGCGTGACGCAGCGCCTGCGTCAGGCGAAAGGCATCGAAGCCGAAGGCGAACAGCCGCCCGCGGTGTGGACCGCCCTGCGGCCAGGCCTCGCGCGTGGCCGCGCGCACGGCATCGGCGAGCTCGCCGCCGAGCATCCAGGGCATGTCGGGAAAGATCAGGCCCTCGAGGTCTTCGTTGGCGCGCACATCCGGCTCGAAAGCGTCGGAGGTGGCGTAGGTGGGGATGTCGCCCGCGAAATGGAAGCGCAGCTGCGGCCGCAACAGCCGCTCGAGATTGGCCGGCGCCGGCGCAAAGATGAACTCGATGTCGTTGCGCCGCCGCGGCTCGAACTGCAGCTTGGTGCCGAGGATCGATTCCAGTCGATGGAAGCGCGCCGTGCTGTCGCTGATGCGCAGCACCTCGGTGATGGCGCTGGAGTAATCGGTGCGCGCACTCTCGATCTGCGCCGTGGCGAGCAGCTCGCCGCCTCCCGCCTCCAGCTCCTGGCGAAAGGCCGCGAGCACGCGGGTGCCCCATTCGCCGGCCGGCACCAGCGCGACGCCGCGGCGGTGGTGCTCATCGAGCACGCGCCGCGCCACGAGGCGCGCCTCATCCTCCGGGGAGAGCGCGTACTGGTAGAACTGCGGCGGCGGTGTGCGCTCGGGCGGCAGGAAATTGAGCGCGAGCACCGGCACGCGCAGCCCGGGAAAATCCGCCGCGGCGGTCACTTCCTCGCGCGTCAGCGGTCCGACGACGATGTCGGCGCCCGCTCCCAGCGCCTGAGTGAGCGCCTCCGCGATGCTCTGCGAGCCGGTGTCGTAGATCTGCACCCCCGGCCGCTCCGCGGGCGGCAGCTGGTAGTACGCCGTCATGAAGCCATCGCGGACGCTGATGGCGGCCGAGGCGGCGCGGCCCGTGACCGGGAGAAGCAAGGCGATGTGCGGTCCCACAGGAGTGACCGCCCGGGTGCCCCCTGGCTGAAGGGCGAGTGCGCCGGCGCTCGCGCGCAGCTCCTGATAGCGGGCGGCCTGCTCGGCGCCCTTCGGGACGGCGATGGCATTCAGGAGGCGCAGCGCCTCCTGCGGCTGGTCGCGAGCGAGCGCGAGCTGCGCGGAAAGGAGTGTCTGCTCGGTGAGCTGTTCCGGAGAGAACGGCCCTTGGTTCGCCCCCAGGGCGCGCGCGGCCTCATCGGTGCGGTGTGCGGTGAGATAATCCCGCGCCGCGTTCAGCAGCAGCGCGGTGCGGTCGGTGCCGCTGTTCTGGCCCGCGAGCTGCTCGTAGACCCGTGCGGCACCGGCGGCATCGCCGGAGCGCTCGAGCTCCTGAGCGCGATCGATCGAGGGCGGCAGCTCCCCGCGCTGCGTGAGGCTCGGACAGCCCGCGAGCGCTGCGGCAGCGAGCAGTACGAGCACGAGGCGAATGGGGCGGCGAACGGACATCTCTTGCAGAGCGCGATCCAAGATGGCGTGATGAGGCGCGATTATAGTGGTCAGTAAGACAGGCCTGCTGCAGGTCATCGCCACACCCATCGGGAACCTCGGCGACCTGAGCGTCCGGGCGCGCGAGGCGCTCGCCAGCGCCGATGTCATCGCCGCAGAAGATACCCGGCACACCGCAGCGCTGCTCAAGGCAAACGGTATCGCAACACCCCTGCTCTCGCTCCACGAGCACAACGAATCGCAGCGCGTGCCTGCGCTTCTCGAGCGGCTGGCGCGCGGGGAGCGCGTGGTGCTGGTGAGCGATGCCGGCACGCCGCTGCTGTCGGACCCGGGATACGAGCTGGTGCGCAGTGCGGCGGCGGCGGGCTTCGGAGTGAGCACGATACCCGGCCCCTCCGCGATCACCGCCGCGCTCGCCGTCGCGGGTCTGCCGACCGACCGTTTCTGCTTCGAAGGCTTCCTGCCCGCGCGCGAGCGCGAGCGTCGCGCGGCACTCGCCGCGCTCGCTGCCGAGACGCGCACCCTGGTCTTCTTCGAGGCACCGCACCGCATCGCGGCCGCACTCGCCGACATGGCCGAGGTGCTCGGCGCCGAGCGCGCAGCGGTCGTGGCGCGCGAGCTCACCAAGGCTCACGAGAGCATCTATCGCGGCAGCCTGGGCGAGCTCGCGGGGCGCGCCGCGACCGAGGAGAATTTCGCGCGCGGCGAGCTCACCGTGGTGGTGCACGGCTCGGCGTCCGCTGCCGCCGGCGTCGATGAGCGTTTGTTACGGCGCGCCGTCGAGGTCTTGTCGAAAGAGTTGCCTCCTGCCCGGGTCGCGGCGCTCGCCGCGCAGCTCACCGGTGCCACGCGGGCCGCCGCCTATGCGCTGGCGATGCGCGGCGCAGCCGGCCCAGACGAAGCCAACAATTGACTTCCGCGGCTGCGGCCGTATCGTGACA
>JAFAVO010000195.1 GCA_019242385.1 Gammaproteobacteria bacterium
CGGCGCCGATCTCGCCGGTGCCATTGCGCGCCTGCGGGGTATCTCGGGGAGCGCGGTCACCCTCTCCATCCACCGCGAGGGGGACCCCGAGATCCTCGAGTTCGCGCTGCGGCGGGCCAAGGTGGAAGTCCACAGCGTCATCGGGGAGACGCTCGAGCCCGGCTTCGGCTACCTGCGGATCACCATCTTCAGTGAGACCACCGCGCAGGACGTCGCAAAGGCCCTTTCGCGCCTGAAACGAGACAATCCAGGCGGAATCGAGGGGCTAGTGCTCGATTTACGAAACAATCCGGGAGGCGTGCTGGAGGCCGGCGTAGCGGTCGCCGATGACTTCCTCGATTCCGGGGTGATCGTGACCGCCGACGGCAGAACGACAGAGTCGCGCTTCCGCATGGACGCATCGCACCGCGATCTGATCGAGGGGGCAGCGCTCGTGGTCCTCGTGAACGGCGGCTCGGCGTCCGCATCGGAGATCGTCGCGGGTGCTCTCAAGGATCATGGCCGCGCGCTCCTCGTCGGCCGCAAGACCTATGGCAAGGGCTCGGTGCAGACCGTGCTGCCGCTCACCCGCGGCGGAGCGGTGAAGCTCACCACCTCGCGCTACTTCACCCCTTCGGGGGCCTCGATTCAGGGTAAGGGGATCGTGCCCGATGTCCTCGAGGATGGCCCCGGAGACCCGCCCGCCGAGGTCGGCACCGGCAAAGACGCGCCCTTGATCGATCGCGATGCCGACGTACGCCTGGGGCTGGCCCTCCTCAAGGAAAGGGCGGGCACGCCCCGGCTGCTCTCGGCGAGCCGCGCATTCGTTCCGTGAGCTGAGCTGAGCGGAGCTGCGCTGAGCGGGCCGGGCGTCGCTTGAGCGCGCCTGACCGCTAACCGATATCCTCCCCCGGCATGATCGCGTGGCTCATGGATCTCGTGCTGCATCTCGACCGGCATCTGGTCGAGCTGCTGGCGCGCTACGACCTGTGGATCTACCCGATCCTCTTCGCGGTGATCTTCGCGGAGACCGGGCTCGTGGTGACGCCGTTCCTCCCCGGCGACTCGCTGCTTTTCGCCGTCGGGGCTCTCGCGGCCGTCGATACGAGCGGCACGCTGCGTGCACCCATCGCGAGCCTTGCGCTCGGCACCGCCGCGGTGCTCGGTAACACGGTGAATTACGGGATCGGGCGCCTGATCGGGCCGCCGGCCTTCTCGGGACGCTACCGCTGGCTGAAGGTCGAATACCTGCGCCGGACCGAGGAGTTCTTCCTGCGCCACGGCGGCATGGCCGTGCTGCTGTCGCGCTTCATGCCGATCGTGCGCACCTGCGCGCCCTTCGTCGCCGGCGTCGGGCGGATGCCCTTCGGGCGCTTTCTCGCCTACAACCTGGTGGGCGGCTTTGCCTGGGTGTTGCTGTTCGTGTGGGGCGGCTATCTCTTCGGCAACATCCCCTTCGTCAAGCAGCACTTCGGGCTCGTGACCCTCGCGATCGTCGCGGCCTCGCTCGTTCCCCTGGTCCTCGCGCTGCGCCGCTCGCGTACCGGTTAGATTGCGCCGACGATCGCGGCGCGCAGCACTCCGATGAGCGCACCCACCAGCAGGGTCACGTTGGGAATCGCCGAGAGCACGAAGCCCGCGTGCCGCGACTGCGGCGCCTGCACGTAGCCGCGGAAATACAGCGCCCGCCCGATGATGAAGAGCGCACCGAGCGCGGCCGCTGCCCAGGCGTTGATGTAGTGGCCGAACAGCCAGATGGAGGGCAGGAATACGATCAGCTGCTCGAGCGTATTCATCTGGGCGCGGAAGTAGCGATCGAACACCTCGTGTCCGGAAGTCGCGGGCGCGGGTACCTTGTAGCGCTCACGGGCGTGTCCCACCGCGTAGCCAAACAGCATGAACTCGAGCAGTGCGAGCAGCATCACCAGTTGCACGTACGCCATGCGACCTCCGGTTGTGCCACCGAGAATGGCACAATGCCGACATGGGTGACAGGGAGCGGGGTTATGCTCACCGCGTGGATATCCTCGCTGCGCCGGGTGAGGTATGGCGCGCCCTGATCGATCCGATCCAACTCACGCGCTGGTGCTCACCGCAGGCGGTGATCCAGCCGCGTCAGGGCGGGTTGTTCCGCGCCAGCGTGGATCGGGTCACCGAGTTCGAGGCGCACATCGATGTGTTCGAGCCCGAGCGGCGGCTGCGGCTGCTGTACCTGCCGGCCACCTCGCTCCCACGCGCCGACAGCGTGATGGTGGATGACTTCATCCTCGACCGGGTACAGGGCGGCACGATCGTGCGGCTGCTCGGCTCGGGTGTTTCGGGTGCACCGGAGTGGGATACTCAGTACTGGCGGCTGCGCACCAGCTGGCAGCAGGCCATGACCCGGCTGAAGGTGTTCGTGGAAATGCAGGGCCGAACGGGAGCGCCTCCATGATGGGATTTCTGCTGCGCGCGGTGATCACGGCCATCGGACTGTGGCTGGCCACGCAGTGGGTCCCGGGGGTGTACGTGGACAACGTCGGCACGCTGATCGGGGCGGGACTGCTCCTCGGCCTGGTGAACGCGATCATCCGTCCGATCGCCTTCATCCTCACCCTGCCCATCACCCTGCTGACCCTCGGGCTCTTTCTCTTCGTGCTGAACGCCGCCATGGTGGCGCTGGTGGCCGCCATCCTGCCGGGCTTCCACGCACCGTGGTTCATGCCGGCTTTCCTCACCTGGCTGATCGTGTGGCTGACCGGCTGGGTCGGTTCCTGGCTCATCGGGCAGCGCGGTTTCGAGCGCTACGCCCGGCACTGATCGCCAGGCCGCCCCTCATGGCCCCGCTCGCGGCACAAGCAACGGCGGCGGCCCACGATTACATCATCGTGGGCCCCCGGGCCTCCGCCCGCTGCGCGCTCGACGGCGGCGGCTGCTCGGCTGCCAGCGTCTCCACCCAACGGTAGAGCAGGTAGACCACCACCGCGAAGCCGATGCCACCGAGCAACTCGGACGCGGTATTGAATGAGTCTCCCACCACGCCGATCGGAAACGGGTTGCCGGTAAAGGCCACCAGCGCCGTGAAGATGACCGCGAGGACGCTCTCGCCGACGATCAGACCCGAAGCGAGCAGCACGCCCAGTTGCTTCGTAGCCTCGGGTCTCACGGCCTTATCAGCGCGCTGCTCAAACCACCAGCCGACCAGGGAGCCCACGGTGACCATCAGCGTCGCTGCGGTGGGCAGATAGATGCCGAGGCCTACGGCGAGCGGCGGCAGGCGCATGGACCGGGTGGCTTTCGAAAGCACAAAGTCTGCGGCGATGATTCCAGCGCCGATGAGAGCGCCCCAACCCATCAGGCGCCATTTCTCCGGGTCGTTCTGGATCACCGCCTGGCCGAGCGCCGAGATGAGGCCCGCCTGGGGCGCGGGCAGGGCATGGGCGGAGGCGCCGGGGGCGCCGGCAAAACCGTAAGCCTTGTTGACGAGATCCAGGACGGGCGGGATGACGAGCGCGCTCACGACCACGCCGAACACCAACGCCCACTGTTGTTTCGAGGGCGTCGATTCGACGAGCTGTCCGGTCTTCAGATCCTGCAGGTTGTTGTTGGCGATTGCCGCGACGCAGAACACGACGGCCGTGACGAACAGCGCGTAAGCCACCAGCGCCTTGCCCATTTCCGGGGGCAGCGATGACTTGACGCTCACCACCAGGAACAGCGCCGTGGTCGCCACCACCAGGATGCCGATGCCGGAGAGCGGGCTGTTGGAGGCGCCGATCAGCCCGGCCATGTACCCGCACACCGTCGACACCAGAAAGCCGATGACCACCACGATGAAAATGCCGCCGATCGTGAGGAGCAGCGCATGCTGGCCCAAGCCCGCGCCGCTCGCGAAGTTCCACAACAGCCAGCAGATCGGCACGATGCAGAGCAACGACACGAAGCCCACCTGATCTACCGGTATGTCGTGCTCCGTGCGTGGGAGCGTATCGCCTTTGCCCTCCTTGCGGGCCCGGGAGGAGGCCATGGCGGCTTTCAGCCCACCGATCACCGGGTTCACCAGCTTCATGAGTGTCCAGATGGCGGACACGGCGATGGCGCCGGCACCCACGTAGCGCACGTAGTGGCTCCAGGTGGCGCCTGCCAACTCTCCCGCATCCCCGGCCGCGGGGTGCAATGCGCTGAAGTGCGGCACGCCCCAGGCCCAGCCGATGAGGGCGCCGACGAACATGGCCACACCTACGCAGATGCCCACGAGGTGGCCGATGCCAAACAACGCCAGGGAGAGTTGGAAGTCGAAGCCGCTGACCGGCGTCAGCCGGCCACTGCCCAGGCGGAAGTTGTGGGCCACGTCTCCGAGGAACAGCCGTGCCTGCACCATCACCAGGAACAGCGCGGAGACCAGCGACCCGACCAAAACCGCTTTCAGGCCCTTGCCACCGGACTCCACCGAATCCTTGTCCGCAACGTCGCCGGAACCGACCTTGATGCATTCCGCGCAGGCGGTGCCCTCGGGATAGGGCAGATTCGACTGCGTCACCAGCGCGCGGCGCAGAGGAATGGAATACATGACGCCCAGGATGCCGCCGGTCGCGCAGACGGCCACCGACTGCCAGTAGGGGAAGCCGGTCCACCAGCCGATCATGATGAATCCGGGCAGCACGAAGATAATGGAGGAGAGCGTGCCGGCGGTCGACGCCACCGTCTGCACGATGTTGTTCTCCTGGGCCGTGGCGTGGCCGAGCCACCGCAGCAGCGCCATGGAGATCACCACCGCCGGGATGGAGGTGGAGAAGGTGAGCCCCGCCTTGAGTCCGAAATAGACATTCGCCGCGGTGAACACCACCGTGAGCACCGCGCCCAGCACGAGTGCTCGCGTCGTCAGCTCGGTTTCCGGGCGCAGGCCGGTCTTCACCAGGTCGGTGGCCGGGCGTGATTCGGTGCTCATGTGGTTGTTCTCTCCAGCCGGCGCCAGAAACCCCCGCGCCTCGCGCCTATAGTCTACATCCCGGCCTCGGCACGGTATGCTTCGCAGCGCGAGCGAGGCCGCGAACGGGGCATCGAACAGGAATGAATGACCCATGAAGATCTTCATCGGGATAATCGTCGGCCTGATTCTCGCTTTGGCCGGCTTCACATGGCTGACGCTCAACTGGTCGTATTCCGACGGCGAGCGCGCAGGTTTATTGCAGAAGTTCTCCCGCCGGGGGTGGATCTGCAAGACGTATGAGGGCGAGATGGTTCTGGCAACCGTTGCCACGGTGAACGCCGAAAAGTTCTCATTCAGCGTGCGCGATGTGGACGTTGCGAAGCAGCTCAGCGGCTACATCGGCCAGCACGTGAACGTGCATTACGAGCAGCGCAAGTGGATTCCGACCTCATGCTTTGGCGACACCGAGTACTTCGTGACGAGGGTGCAGCCGACGGGTCTGGAGCGTCCGCAAGTCCCGACACCTCAGCCCCAACCGCCGGCACCTCAGACACAACCGCCAACACCACAGACGCAACCGCCCATACCTCAGACCCAACCGCCAACACCACAGACGCAACCGTCGACAGGTCAGTAGCGGTGGCGCTCGCTAGCGCACGCCGGCCATCATGCGCTTGAGCACGGGACTGAGCAGCAGCATCACCGCGCCGGCGATGACGCCGTAGGCGAAGATCCTCAGAAACAGCGCCGGCAGAGACTCGAGGTGGCTGGCGTCGTACTCCCCGGTGAGCTGACCGGCGAGGTTGCCTCCCAGCGCCAGCGACAGGAACCAGACACCCATGGCCTGCCCGACGAATCGCGACGGCGCGAGCTTGCTCATGGTCGAGAGTCCCACGGGGGAGAGGCACAGCTCCCCGCAGGTGTGCAGGAAGTAGGTGAGCACCAGCCAGGTCGGCAGTACCAGCCGGCCGCCGAGGACCCGCTGCGCGGCGAAGTACATCACGAGGAAACCGAGTCCCAGGAGGATGAGCGCCACGCCGAATTTGCTCGCGGGGCTGGGATCGCGGCCGCGCTTGCCGAGTGCGATCCACAGCGCCGCAAACACCCCGGCGAAGATGATCACGAAGCTCGGATTGACCGCCTGCAGGACCCCCGCCGGCATGTCCCAGCCGAAGAGGTGGCGGTCGGTGTAGCGCTCGGCGAAGAGGTTGAACGAGCCGCCCTGCTGGTAGTAGCCGGCCCAGAAGGTCACCGAAGCGATGAAGAGCGCCGCCATGACGAGCACCCGCCGGCGCTCCACCGGCGAAAGTCCGGCGAAGAACAGCAGGTAGACGAAGTAGGCGATGGCGAGGACTGCGTAGCCCCAGCTGGCAGCTGCGACGAGCGCCGCGGCATCGAGCTTCAGGGCGCCGCTGAGGGCGAGCACCACGAGGAGGCCCAGCGCGCCGA
Organism: Gammaproteobacteria bacterium; assembly: GCA_019242385.1. Lineage (GTDB taxonomy): Bacteria > Pseudomonadota > Gammaproteobacteria > Steroidobacterales > Steroidobacteraceae > 13-2-20CM-66-19. The sequence continues at coordinate 6,338 of JAFAVO010000195.1, forward strand.
GCAGTGCCACCACCGGAATCCAGGAGCCGCGCCGCTCGTGCGCAGGTTGTAACCCGGCCGCGCCGAGATAGCTGCGCGTCCAGAGAAACTGCCCCACACCGAGCGCCATGAACAGCGCGGGCAGCGCAAAGCCGACGCGCCAGCCGAAAGCCGCGGCCGCGAGCGGCACGAAGAACGAGCCGAGAGCGCCGCCGACGTTAATGCCCATATAAAAGATGGAGAAACCGGCATCGCGCCGTGCGCCTCCTTCCGGATAGAGCGAGGCGACGATGGCGCTGACATTGGGCTTGAGGAGCCCGACGCCCATCGCGTTCACCAGGAGGCCCACGAAGAAGCTCGCCTCGTGGCCGAGGGCGAGGAGCGCGCTGCCCGCGGCGATGAGAATTCCCCCCGCGATCACCGCGCGTTGCGCGCCGAGGAGCCGGTCGGCGATCCATCCACCGAGCAGTCCGAGCAGATAGGTGCTGCCGAGAAAGAGGCCGAAGATGGAGCTCGAGGTCCGGTCATCGAGTCCGAGACCACCCTGGGAGGCGGCCGCCACCATGAACAGGATCAGAATCGCCTGGATGCCGTAGTAGGTGAAGCGCTCCCACATTTCGGTGAGAAAGAGCGTCGCGAGGCCGACGGGCTGGCCGAGGATGGTTCTGGGCGCCGCGGCAGGCGTGGCCGCCTGGGACTCGACGAGCTCGCTCATTGTTCGGTCTTGGCCTCTGCCTCGGGGCTGTGGCTGCGCGCGAGCAGGCGCGCCATGAGGATGCCGCCCTCGTAGAGCAGGTACATCGGGATGGCGAGCGAGCACTGCGAGATGGCATCCGGCGGAGTGAGCAGCGCCGCCACGATGAAAATGCCGATCAGCACGTAGCCGCGATTCTTCTTGAGCGTCTCGATGCGCACGATGCCCATCAACACGAGCAGCACCACCGCCACCGGCACCTCGAAGGCAAGCCCGAAGCAGAAGAACATGGTGAGCACGAAATCCAGATACTGGTTGATGTCGGTCATCATCGACACGCCCTTCGGTGTGGTGTGGGCGAAGAACTCGAACATGACCGGAAAGACGAAGTAATAAGCGAAGGCGATGCCGACGTAGAACAGGATGATCGAAGACACCAGCAGCGGCACTGCAAAGCGGCGCTCGTGCCGGTACAGCCCGGGAGCGACGAAGGCCCACATCTGGTAGATGACGTAAGGCATCGCCAGCATCAGCGCCGCAAAGAACGACAGCTTGAAGGGCGTGGTGAAAGGCGACATCACGCCGGTCGCGATCAGGTTGCCGCCCTCCGGGAGCTTGGCGAGCAGCGGCTGCGCGATGAAGCTGAAGAGGTCATTCGAGTAGAAGACGCACGGCAGGAAGGCGAGTCCCACCACCGCCAGCGCGCGCAGCAGCCGGTCGCGCAGCTCGAGCAGGTGCGAGATCAGGGTGCCTTCGGCGAGCTTTTCAGGTTCTTCGCTCATCGGCCCCACCCGCCTGCGTGGCTCGCGTAGCAGTGGGATCGGCACCGGTGGCCTGGTACGGCGGGTCGCGGTGGGTAGTGTCCGGAGGGGGCTCGGGGGGCGGCGGCGGGGCGTTGCGCTGTGCCTTGCGAGCCTCCTCGAGCTGCACTTCCTCCTCGAGCTGCTCGCGGAACTGGCGTGCCATCGCGCGGGCCCGTCCCACCCAGCGGCCTACTTCTGACACTACGCGGGGCAGCTTCTCCGGTCCCAGCACGATCAGCGCCAGGACGAAGATGATCAGGATCTCCGAGAACCGGCCTTCGAACAGATCACGCGCTCCGTTCGGTCTTGGTGTCGCTCTTCTTTGCGACTTCGGGGAATTCCGCGTCCGCACCCTCGGAGCGGATCTGCTTCGGCGCGGTGTTCTGCTCTTCCTCGCCCTCGCTCATCGCCTTCTTGAAACCGCGCACCGCGTGGCCGAGGTCCGAGCCGACCGTCCGCAGCTTCTTGGCGCCAAACACGACGAGCACGACGAGCAGGATGATCACCAGCTCGCGCATTCCTAAACCGCCCATACTTGCACTCCAGAGGCCTCCGCCTCAGTGGCGGAAAAGAACCGTAGGATAAGTCAAAGGAGTCCGCGGAGCCCCATAAGTTCGCGCCGGGCGGGACGCACTTCACGCTTGCCGCTCAGTGCGCTTCCAGCCAGAAGGTCACCGGCCCGTCGTTGACCAGGGATACCTGCATGTGAGCACCGAATTGACCTGCGGAAACAGGGCCATAGCCGCCCCGGGCGCGGTCGCAGAGGTGAGCGAACAACCGCTGCGCCTCGGCCGGTTCCGCGGCGCTGCTGAATCCCGCACGGGTGCCCTTGTGGGTGTCGGCCGCGAGCGTGAACTGCGGCACGAGCAGAAGACCTCCGGCCACGGTCCGCAGCGACTCGTTCATCCGGCCCACGGCGTCGGGGAAGATCCGGTACGAGAGGATGCGCTCGAGCAACCGCTCGGCGCACGCGGCCGTGTCAGCGCGCTGCACGCCGATGAGTGCCAGCACACCGCGCTCGATCGCAGCGACCAGCTCCCCGCTCACTCGAACCTGCGCCTCACTCACACGCTGGATGAGCGCGATCATCCCGGAAGCTTACACGGCGCCCTGCAACGACACCGTCGAATGGCTTTTGGGGCGCAGAGCCCGTAACATTCGGGCCCGTTTTTTCGAGTCGCGGAGAAGACGATGGGAGGTCGGTCGGGCTTTGCCGGGTACGGAGTTGCGCTCTCGGCACTCGTGGCCTGGAGTGTCTCCGCCTCCGCCTTCGCGCAGGCGCCTGCGCCAGCGTCTCCCGCACCCGCGCCCGCCGCCGCTGCACCTGCGCCGGCCGCGGCCGCTCCCGCGACGACGCCCGGCGATCCGCATCGCGGCAAACAGCTCTCGTACACCTGTCTCGGGTGCCACGGCATCGATGGCTATCGCAACGCCTATCCCGACTACAGTGTGCCGAAGCTCGAGGGGCAGAACCCGGAGTACCTGATCGCGGCCCTGCACGGCTACCGCGAGGGCGACCGCGCGCACCTGACCATGCACTCGCAGGCCTCGGAGCTTTCGGACCAGGACATCATCGACATCGCGGTCTTCTTCGCGGGCAAGCCGCTCGCTCCTACCGGGAAGGCTCATGGCGCACCGCCGAAGGTGGTGTCGCTGTGCACCGCCTGCCATGGCCAGGATGGGATCGCGGTGGCCCCCATGTACCCCTCGCTCGCAGGGCAGCATCAGGACTACCTCGTGCGCGCCCTGGAAGAGTATCAGCACGGGGGGCGGAAGAACCCCATCATGAAGGGCTTCGCGGGGCCTCTGAAGCCGGCGGAGATCGCCGAAATCGCCGCCTATTTCAGCGCGCTGACCCCCGCGCTCAGAACCGAGCCGCGTCCTTATACCCGCTTTTCTGCGGAGTAAGGCGCGCCGCGGCAGGACCACCCTGCCTTAAGGATCCCATAAGGAGCGCTCACTATCGTGCGCGCAATCCTTGGAGGACAGGGAACTCACGGAGCTCGTCATGAACTGGTCCAATCTCATCCGCAAGCCGCTGATCGCTGTCGCACTCGGCGCCAGCCTGATCGGCGTGCCGCTCGGCACCTTCTACGTCGCCGGTGCAGCCCACGCGCTCACCGCGCCTCCGCCTGCCGCCGTCACGGCCCAGGTCTCACCGTCGGCCTCCGCCTCGAGCGTCGGGTCGGTCGTGCTGCCCGATTTCAGCAGCATGGTGCAGAAGTACGGCCCGGCGGTGGTCAACATCCAGGTGGTTACCAAGGTAGCGAAGGGCTTCAACGGCCAGAGCGACCAGGGCGATGACGACGACAGCGATAGCGGCCAGGGCAATCCTTTCGGACCCAACAGCCCGTTCGCGCCCTTCTTCCGCGGCCAGCCGTTCCAGAGGCCCGCGCCGCAGCCGCAGCACGGTGAAGGCTCGGGCTTCATCATCCGTCCCGATGGCGTCATCATGACCAACGCGCACGTGGTGAACGGTGCCAGCGAGGTCACGGTGCGCATGACGGACCGGCGCGAGTACACCGCCAAGGTGATCGGCGTCGACACCAAGTCCGACATCGCGGTCATCAAGATCAACGCCAAGGACCTGCCGACGGTGAAGGTCGGCGATTCGCGTGCGCTCAAGGTCGGTGAGTGGGTGCTCGCCATCGGCGCTCCGTTCGGCTTCGAGAACAGCGCCACCGCCGGCATCGTCAGCGCCAAGGGGCGCACGCTCGATTCCGGTTACGTGCCCTTCATCCAGACCGACGTGCCGATCAACCCGGGTAACTCGGGCGGCCCGCTGTTCAACATGCGCGGCGAGGTCATCGGCATCAACTCGCAGATCTACAGCCGCAGTGGCGGCTACATGGGCGTGTCGTTCTCCATCCCGATCGATGTCGCGATGCAGGTCGGCCAGCAGCTGCAGACCAGCGGCCACGTGACGCGCGGCAAGCTCGGAGTCGTGATCCAGAACGTCAGCCAGGGGCTCGCCGACTCCTTCGGCCTGCCGCAACCCGAGGGCGCACTCGTCTCGAGCGTCGAGAAGGGTGGACCCGCCGAGCACGCCGGTGTCGAGCCGGGGGATGTGATCCTCAAGCTCAACGGCCAGCCGCTCAAGGATTCGACCGAGCTGCCGGTGCAGATCGCGGCGATCGCCCCCGGCACGAGCGTCGAGCTCGAGGTGTGGCGCAACCACGAGCCGCGCACGATCAATGTCAAGCTCGGCGCCCTCGACGACAAGCGCACCGCCTCGGCCAACTCGGGCGAGCACGGTGACTCCGGCAAGCTCGGCCTCGCCGTGCGTCCGCTCAATCCTCAGGAACAGGAGCAGAGCAACGTCAAGGGCGGGCTCGTGGTCGAGCGCGCGAGCGGGCCGGCGGCCGACGCCGGCATCCAGCCGGGCGATGTGGTGCTTGCCGCCAATGGCGCACCGGTCAACAACGCCGACGACCTGCGCGGCGCAGTGGAGAAGTCCAAGGGACACATTGCGCTTCTGATCCAGCGCGGAGACACGCGACTCTTCGTGCCGGTGCGCGTGGGCTGAGCCGATAACGCCGGGCGGCGAGTCAGCGCCGCCCGGTTTTCTCCCTTCTCTATCTGCCAGGAACGGCGCGCGCCTCAGGTGGCCGTGCCGTTGGTCACCAGAGCCGCCATCAGCTCGTTTACCGGAAGGGCGTCGAGCGATTTCGGCGCTGCAAACATCGCCTTGATGCGTTCGGCCTGCTTCGGGCCAAAGTGAGCGTCCACCGATGTCTCGAATTTCCTCACGAGAACAGGCATGCCTTCCGCGCGTCGCTTGCGGTGACCGATCGGATAGTCGACCTGTACGCGTGGGCTCGCACTGCCGTCGCGGAAGAAGACCTGTACGGCGTTGCCGATATAGCGCTTTGCAGCATCGTAGTACTCGCTGGTGAAGGTCGGGTTCTCGCGCACCTGCATGCGCTCGCGCAGCCGATCGATGCGCGGATCGCGCGCGACGCCGTCCTCGTAGTCCTCCGCGGTCAGCCGTCCGAAGATGAGCGGAACGGCCACCATGTACTGGATGCAGTGATCGCGGTCCGCCGGGTTGGCGAGCGGGCCGACCTTGTCGATGATGCGAACCCCCGGCTCCTGCGTCTCGATCACCACCCGCTCGATATCCTCCAGCCGTCCTGCCACCTGTGGGTGCAGAGTCATGGCCGCCTCGACCGCGGTCTGCGCGTGGAACTCCGCCGGGTAGGAGATCTTGAAGAGCACATTCTCCATGACATACGTGCCGAAGGGCTGCGGGAGTGAGATCGGCTTGCCGCGGAAGAGCACATCGCTGAATCCCCAGGTCTTCGCCGACAGCGCCGACGGATAGCCCATCTCGCCGCTGAGCGAGATCAGGGCGAGCCGTACCGCGCGGCTCGTGGCATCGCCCGCCGCCCAGCTCTTGCGCGAGCCGGTATTCGGCGCGTGGCGATAGGTGCGCAGCGCGCCGCCGTCGATCCAGGCGTTCGACACTGCGTTCACCACCTGCTCGAGAGTGCCTCCCAGCAGGCTCGTCACCACCGCGGTCGATGCGACGCGCACCAACAGCACGTGATCGAGTCCCACGCGGTTGAAGCTGTTCTCGAGCGCGAGCACGCCCTGGATCTCGTGCGCCTTGATCATGGCGGCGAGCAGCTCGCGCACCGTGAGCGGCGCGCGCCCGGACATGACCGCGTGCCGGGCGAGATAATCGGAGACGGCGAGCAGGCCGCCCAGGTTGTCCGAGGGGTGGCCCCACTCGGCCGCGAGCCAGGTGTCGTTGAAGTCGAGCCAGCGGATCATGGCGCCGATGTTGAAGGCCGCCTGTACCGGATCGAGCTCGTAGGAGGTGCCGGGAACGCGTGCACCGCCCGGCATCACCGCGCCCGGCACCACCGGACCCAGGAGCTTGCGGCACGCGGGATACTTCAGCGCCTGAAAGCCGCAGGCGAGGGTATCCATGAGGCAGTAGCGCGCGGTCTCGGTCGCGCCGGCGCTCTTCACCCTGAAGTTGCGCGCGTACTCGGCGATGGCGACGAGCGCGCTATCCGGCGCCGGACGCTCGGCGGATTTGCTGTCGTGGGCGGACATGGACTCCCCGTGCTGGCGCTATTTGCGTTGTGCGAGCGGCACGAATCTGAGGTTCTCGGGACCTGTGTAGTTGGCAGCCGGACGGATGATCTTGCCGTCGCTGCGCTGCTCAATGACGTGCGCCGACCAGCCGGTGGTGCGCGCGATCACGAACAGCGGCGTGAACATCTCGGTCGGCACGCCCATCAGGTGGTAAGAGACGGCCGAGAACCAATCGAGGTTCGCGAACAGCTTCTTGGTCTCGCGCATCACCGCCTCGATGCTCGAGGCCACCTCGAACATGGTCATGTCCCCCGCCTCGCTCGCGAGCTGCCGCGCCACCTCCTTGATCACCTCGTTGCGCGGGTCGGCGAGCGTATAGACCGGATGCCCGAAGCCGATGATCACCTCCTTGCTGGCGAGGCGCGCGCGGATGTCGCGCGCCGCTGCCTCGGCGCTGTCGTAGCGCTGCTGGATCTCGAAGGCCGCCTCGTTGGCGCCGCCGTGCCTGGGTCCGCGCAGCGCGCCGATGGCCCCGGTGATGCACGAGTACAGGTCCGCCCCGGTGCCGGCGATCACCCGCGCGGCGAAGGTCGAGGCGTTGAACTCGTGCTCGGCGTACAGGATGAGCGAGGTATGCATGGCGCGCACCCAGGAGTCGGGCGGTGGGCGCCGGTGCAGGAGGTGCAGGAAGTGCCCGCCGATCGAGTCGTCGTCGGTCTCGACCTCGATGCGCAGTCCCGAATGGCTGAAGTGGTACCAGTAGGTGAGCATCGAGCCGAGCGAGGCGATCAGCCGATCGGCGATCTCCCGCGCCCCGGCGGCCTCGTGCGTGGCCTTCTCCGGGAGCGTACAGCCGAGCACCGAGACCGCGGTGCGCAGCACATCCATGGGGTGGCTCGCAGCCGGCAGCAGCTCGAGCGCGGCGCGCACCGTCGAGGGCAGTCCGCGCAGCGAGCGCAGCCGCGCCTTGTACTCGCTCAGCTCGGCGCGGTTCGGCAGCTTCTCGTGGATCAGCAGGTAGGCGATCTCCTCGAACTCGCACACGGTGGCGATCTCGAGGATGTCGTAGCCGCGGTAGTGCAGGTCGTTGCCGGTGCGGCCCACCGTGCAGAGCGCCGTGTTGCCGGCCGCGACGCCCGAGAGGGCCACCGATTTCTTCGGCCCGAGGTTGGTCGGCTCGCTCATGGTTTTTCTTTCCCGAAGAGCTCATCGAGCTTCTGCTCGTACGCGTGATAGCCGAGCACGTCGTAGAGCTCGGCACGGGTCTGCATCAGATCCACCACGCTCCGCTGCGTGCCCTCGGTGCGGATGGCCTGATACACCCGCAGCTGCGCGCGCGCGGCGGCGCGAAACGCCGAGAGCGGATACAGCACCAGGCGCACACCGGTGGCGGCGAGCTCACTCACCGTGAAGAGCGGGGTCTGCCCGAACTCGGTGAGGTTGGCGAGCACCGGCACCGGCAGCGCGCTGGTGAATTGCCGGTACTCATCGAGCGTCTTCAGCGCCTCGGCGAAGATCATGTCGGCGCCGGCCGCCACGTAGCGCGCGGCCCGCTCGAGTGCGGCGGCCTGCCCCTCGACCGCGTGCGCGTCGGTGCGCGCCATGATGACGAAGGCCGGATCGGAGCGGGCATCGACCGCGGCGCGGATGCGATCGACCATCTCACCGGGGTGCACCAGCGCCTTGCCTGGACGATGTCCGCAGCGTTTCGCGGACACCTGGTCCTCCAGGTGCATGCCGCCGGCGCCCGCGCGCAGCAGCTCGCGCGTGGTGCGTGCGATGTTGAAGGCGCTGCCGAAACCGGTGTCGGCATCGACCAGCAGCGGCAGCGGGCAGGCTGCGGTGATGCGGCGTACGTCCTCGCAGACATCGTTGAGCGAGGTGATGCCGAGATCG
>JAFAVO010000151.1 GCA_019242385.1 Gammaproteobacteria bacterium
CCGCTGGCGGTTCGCCGGCTCCATTACCTGCTCGCGACGCCCTACCGCTATCGGCCGCACCTCGGGTCCCGCTTTCGCGCGGCACTCGAGCCGGGCGTCTGGTACGGGGCCGAGGCACTGCGCACCGCGCTCGCCGAGAAGGCCTACTGGCGGCTGCGCTTCCTGCTCGACTCTCCGGCCACGCCGGACCTCAAGCCCGTGCCCCACACGGCATTTCAGGCGAGCGTGCGCAGCCGTGCGGCGCTCGATCTGACCCGTGCCCCCTTCGTCCGCGAGCGCTCGGCGTGGACCGATCCGGCGAGCTACGCGGCCACGCAACAGCTCGGGGCCGCGGCACGCGCTGCAGCGATCGCCCTCATACGCTATGAGTCGGTGCGCGATCCGCAGCATGCGGCCTGCGTCGCGGTACTCGAACCGGCCGCCTTTGGCCGCAGCAAGCCGCATTCCCTCGAGACCTGGTTCATCGCCGCGGCACGCACGCGCGTGCGCTGTGCCCCGCAGGGAGGCGATGTGCCGCAGTTCGAGTTCGCGGCGGCGCAGCTGCTCGGGGAAGGGTGACCGCTGCCGGGGCACAGGCCGCCTGGCAGCCGCAGCCCGCCCGCACCGCAACGGCGGTGCGCGCTAGCGACCCGGCGGTCGCGACCCCTGCACCGGACTGACGAGCGCGATCACGCCGAACGCCGGGTGGTCGAAGTAGTTGCGCTCGTAGAAGCGCACGCGGCGGCTCTCATTGATGATGAAGGGCGTGTCGGGCGCTGCCCCGAGACCCTGCGGGGGAGCGGACATGGCGAAAGTGAGCGCCATGCCGAGATGCAACCACTGGCCGCGCTCGAGAAACACGCTGCCGGAAAGGCCCGGCACCTCGATTCCGAGCTTCTGCAGCGTGAAGCCGGCGCGCGTCCCCCATGAGCTCGCCGTCTGTGACCAGGCGGTGTGCGCCACCGGGACGTACACACCGCTGGCGCGCAGGCGGCTCTCGAGCTCACCCAGCTGCCACGCGGAGGAGGGCAGCGCCGCGACGAAGTGTCCGACCTGCGCGGCGCCGCTCGCGCTCTCCTCGCCGGCGACGTTGCGCGCCCCGGCCTCGGCGCTCCAATCCTCCGGTGCGCCGAGCGCGCTCGTGGCGCGGAACACGATGATCTCGATGTTGTAGACGGCACCGCCCGGCTGCGCGGCCGGCGCGGCGCCAGCTGCGGGCTCCTCGGCTGCCGCCGGCAACACGAGGCAACACAGCAGCGCGAGCAGCGCAATCAGCCGCGGCGGGGCGGGGCGAGGCAGCATGGGCTCATTCTACATGCGCCCAGAATCAGTGGACGTGTGGCCGCTCGCCGAGACGGCGCAGCAACTGCGCCGCAAACTCGAAGCGCGCGGCCTCGGCAGGCAGGGCGCGCGCCACGCGCAGCTTCAACGGGCCCTCGAGCCGGTACTCGCGCGCTCCGCGCTGAACCATGTGCACCAGGGTGGCCGGGTCGACGGCGGAGCGCTCCTCGAAGAGCACCGAGCCGCCCTGCGGACCGAGATCGAGCCGGCGCACGCCGAGCGCGCGCGCGCGGATTTTGAGCTTGGCGATGCGCAGCAGGTTCTGCGCCGCAGGCGGCAGCGGACCGAAGCGATCGTGCAGCTCGGCGCTGAGCTCATCGAGTGCCGCCTCGTCCGCCGCGGCGGCGATGCGCTTGTAGAGCGAGAGCCGCACGTGCACGTCACCGACGTAGCTCTCCGGCAGAAAGGCGGGCAGGCGCAGCTCCACCTCGGTGGCCGCGGCCAGCGGCTGATCGAGCTGCGGCTCGCGGCCCGCCTTGAGGGACTTGACCGCCTGCTCGAGCATGTCCAGGTACAGCGACAGACCGATCTCGGTCATCTGCCCGCTCTGCTGCTCGCCGAGCAGCTCGCCCGCACCGCGGATCTCCAGATCGTGTGTCGCCAGCACGAAGCCGGCGCCGAGCTCCTCCATGGACTCGATCGCCTCGAGCCTCTTGGCGGCATCCGCGGCCAGCGCCTGCCGGGGTGGCGCGATCAGGTAGGCATAGGCGCGGTGGTGCGAGCGCCCGACGCGCCCACGCAGCTGGTGCAGCTGCGCCAGCCCCATGCGGTCGGCGCGATTGATCATGATGGTGTTGGCAGTGGGCACGTCGATGCCGCTCTCGATGATGGTGGTACACACCAGCACACTGAAGCGGCGGTGATAGAAGTCGACCATCAGCTGCTCGAGATCGCGCT
>JAFAVO010000351.1 GCA_019242385.1 Gammaproteobacteria bacterium
CTGCGCGCGGCCTGCGACGCGCTGTTGAGCGGAAAGCCGCTACCACGGGAGCAGAAGCCCAGCGTCGGGTGCAGCATCAAGTGGCGCGCCGGGCAGGAGCCGGAATGGGCCTGAAGAAGCGGTTCGCTACCGCGCCTTGCGCAGCGAAAGATTGACCCGGCAGCGACCAAGGAGTGGATGCTCTGCGTCGGCGAGCGGCATGACACCATGAAAGCGCAGCCGTGAGGGCCCGCCCCAAACCACCACATCGCCGTGTGCCAGCGGCACGCGCCGTGGCGGCTCGGCGCGACGGTGGCCACCGAAGAGGAACACCGCGGGCAGGCCCAGAGAGATGGAGACGATGGGCGAATCGAGGTCGCGCTCGTCTCTGTCCTGATGCAATGATAGCCGCGCACCCGGTTCGTAGCGGCTGATGAGACAGGCATCCGGCACGAAGTCGGGAAAGCCAGCCGCGCCCGCGGCGCAGGTGCCGAGCTTGGCAAAGCTCGCCGGCATCGCCGGCCAGCAGGCGGCCGTGAGCGGGTCCACGCAGTCGTAGCGGTAGCCGCGCGCGTCCGTGACCCAGCCGCAGGCACCGCAGTTGCTCATGGCAACCGACATCCGGTAACCGCCGCGGGTGGTCATGCGGCGCAATGGACTGCGCGCGGTCACCTGCTGCAGTTCCTGCAACAGCAGCGCCGACTGCGGTGCCGCGAAGGCCCGCATCAGCAGCGCTCCCGGCGCGAGTTGCTCGTGCTCATTTTGCATCGTGAAAGATCACACCGAGGGTACGCCGCTCGCCGGAGCGCAGCGGGCTCACCCCATGACGCAGGTTGACACGGTAGGCTCCGCGCGCGCCCGCCACCGGACGGTGATGCACGGCGAAGATCACGGCATCGCCGCGGCACAACGGTACCACCGTGGCGCGTGACTGCATGCGTGGACGTTGCTCGGTGAGGACGAACTCGCCACCGGTGAAGTCCTCTCCCGGCTGCGAAAGCAGGATGGTCATCTGCAGAGGAAACACCCATGGACCATAAAGATCCTGGTGCAGGCAGTTATAGTCTCCCGCGCCATAGTGCAGCATGAGTGGCGTAGGCCGCGGCTGGCCCGCTGCATGACAGCGCGCGAGAAAGGCGGAAAGCACAGCCGGAAAGCGCTGCGCCACGCCGAGCCGTTCGTTCCAGCGGTTGGCGATGGGCGCGAGCTGCCGGTAGCAGGCGGCGCGCAGCGCGGCGAGGAGTCGCGGCAGCGGATACGAGAAATATTTGTATTCACCGCGGCCGAAGCCGTGGCTCGCCATCACCACTCTGGAGCGAAAGCGCCCATCCTCGTCATACCAGCCGCGGATGCGACGGCAGTCCGGGGCGTGCAGCAAGCCCGGGATGACCGAGTGTCCGCTCGCGTCCAGATCATGTGCAATGCGCGGCCAGTCCAGCTGTGCAACGCGCCGCAGGACGCCGTTGCCGCGCCTTTCTCTCTCGAAGGTCGTCATGTCCGGATCCTGACGCGGATTGTCGCGCGCTCGCATTCCGATTCTTGCCGGCAGCGCCGCTTAAGCGCACCGCAGCCCTGCGGCTGTGAGGTCATCGGCGGGTTTTTGCCGGCTGAGGGATTTGAACCCCCGACCAACGGTTTACAAAACCGCTGCTCTACCACTGAGCTAAGCCGGCATCGAGGGGCGCAGATTGTACCGGCCGGCGGCCCTCAGTGGAGCTTAGGCCTGTCTGCGCTCGTCCCCGGGCCAGCGGCCGTGGCGAGCTTCTGTCGACGGGCCGCGGCTGACGTTGCGGTGGTGTTGATCGTGACCGCTGGCGTGGGTATGACCGCAGTGGGACAGGGCTGTACCGCGACAGCTGGATTCTTCGCGTCCACCGCCAGCTCCTGCACAGGAACGTCGGCTGCGGGCGCCGCAGGCAGGTCGAGCCAGTAGAGGGTCGAGGTGTGCCTGCGCTCGACGATCTCGGGGTTGAGGCCCGAGCGACGTACGGCCTCGGCGCGCCGTTCGGCACGCGCGCGCTCGCTGTAGATCCCAAGGGACAATCGCCGTCCTGCCTCGCTGCTTTCCGGCAGCAGGCGCGCGTCCCCGATGCCGCTGCGCTCCAATGCGACGAGCGCCGCGTCGGCTTCCGGCTGGCCGAGCGCGCGCACGTACACCCAGTAGCTCGCCGATACCCGGCCCGGCTCGGTGCGCTGGCGGGCCTCGAAGCCTTTCGTCTTCAGCAGGTCTGCCGCCTGCAGACTGCTCTCCTGAGCCGCGAACGGCCCGACCGAAAGGCAGGCGATGACCGGGCTCAGTGAGGTCTTTTGCGCGCTACGCGCCTGCGGACGGTCGGCCGGCGGCAGCTCCTCCACCAGCTTCAGCCGCGGCAGGCGGGCAATCGACTCGTTCACCGGCGTGGGGCGCGGAACATCGATCCAGTTTGCCCACGCAAAGTACGCGAGGTTCAGACAGAGGAGCGCGAAGAAGGCCAGGCGCACGCGCGGATTCTAACCGCTGAGACGGTCTAACGTCGCGACGGCCCATTGCCGCGCGCGAGTACCGCCAGCCCGCGCAGCACCAGATCCGGCACGAGGGTGCAGCCCCTCTCGAGCAGCGGCTTCACCCGCACTGCGCCTCCGCCGCTCAGCACCACCAGCGGCTTGTGTCCAAGGAGTGCAGCGGCCTCCGTGACCGCGCGGTCGATGAGAGCCGCAGCCGCGTAGCGCGCGCCCCGGATGACCCCGATGCGTGTGGAGCGTGCAAAGAGTCCACCGCGGCCGCCTGCGTGGCTGCCGCCCTGCGCCCGCCTGTGGATACCGTGCGTGCGGGTGAAGAGCGTCTCCACCATGAGCGCAGGTCCCGGGACGATCACGCCGCCGCGATGCCGGCCGTCTGCCGCAATCAGATCGATGGTCATCGCCGTGCCGACGCCCACCACGCACACCGCAGCGTGTGGGAAGAGCGCGTGAGCTCCGACCGCGGCAACGAACCGGTCCACACCCAACCGCCACGGATCGAGATACCCAACCCGTAGCCCTCCGCCACGGCGCGGAACCGCAACGAAGGTCACCGCGACGCCTGCGCGGCGCGCGGCGCTCGCGAGCGCGCGATTCACTGCGGGACCCGCGACGCTCGAGACCCAAACGTGCTCGACACCCCGCGCACTGCGCAGCAGCCTGCGGGCGTAGGTGGAGGCGCTCCAGCCCGCAAGGGTCGCCGCGCGGCAGCGACCGATGCGTTCGCCCTCGAGCACGGCCCACTTGATGCGCGTATTGCCGATGTCGACGAGCAGCAGCGCCACCGCTCAGAGCCTCACGCTGACATCGCCTGAGATGAAGCGCCGCAGCCCAGCTGGGGTCTCGAGCATCAACGCACCACGCAGGTCGATGCCGCGCGCGATGCCGCGCGCCACGCCATCGGCGGCGCTCACACTCACCGCGCGCCCGCGCAGCGCATCCGCCGCACGCCAGTCCTCGACGAAAGGCTTGAGCCCCTCGCGCGCGAATGCCGCGAGGCCGCCGACGCAGGCACTCAGCAGCGCCGCAGCGAGCGCATTACGCGCGGGAAGCGGGCGATGCGTGCTCGCCAGATCCGTGGCCGCCGTGCCGCCGGCTGCGATCTGGCCCAGCAGGGCGGCGCCGAGTGACACGTTCAGGCCGATGCCGATGACGACGCTGGCCGGACCCGCGGACTCCGCCCGCAGGTCGATCAGCACTCCGCCGAGCTTGCGCTCGGCCACGAGCAGGTCGTTGGGCCACTTCAGAGTCACTCCATCGAAGCCGTGCACGCGCAGCGCGCGCAGCGCACACACGCCCATCGCGAGCCCAAGTGCCGCGAGGTCCTGCGGCACCTCCTGAAAGCTCCAGCTCAAGGACAGGCAGATGGCACCGCCGGGCGGTGCCAGCCAGGTGCGTCCGCGGCGCCCCCGGCCGGCTGTCTGGTATTCGGTGAGCAGCACCTCACAGGTGCCGTGGGGGGGATTGGCGCGCCCGAGCAGCGCCGTGTTGGTCGAGTCGATCGACCAGACTGAATCGATGCGCGCGACGAGCGCACGTGCCTCCGGCGTGAGGCGTTCGAGGATCCTGCCGGAATCGAGCGGCTCGCTGCCGTGGGCCAGGCGGTAGCCCCGGTTGCGCACGGCGTGCAGCTCGCTGCCGAGTGCCTTGAGCGCCGCGACCGACTTCCAGATGGCGCTGCGGCTGACTCCGAGAGTGCGTGCCAACGCCTCACCGGAATGGAACCGGCCATCCGCGAGTGCCGCAAAGACCCGCGCGATGAGCGGTGTTTCGACCGGCACCACCGAAGCACGTCGCGGAGCTCGCACCGCCCGCGGCATTCAGGCAGTTCCGCGCCGCGTACCGAACAGCCACAACCGCCGCGCGCGCGACTCCGTGCCGGCGCGGATGCGCGCAATGTTGCCCCGGTGCGTGTAGAGAATGAGGAGTGCCGAGAGGGCAGCGAAAACGAGCAGTGGCGCGCTCCCGCTCGTGAGCGCGATCGTGACCACCAGCGCCAGCGCAGCGATGATCGAGCCGAGGCTCACGTAGCCGAACGCGATCACCACGGCGAGCCAGGTGAGGATCATGGGCAGCAGGAACGCGGCCTTGATGCCGAGCACCGCGCCGAGCAGTGTCGCCACTCCTTTGCCCCCGCGGAAACCGTACCAGAGGGGATAAACGTGCCCGAGCATCACCGCGATGCCACAGAGCGATGCCGACCAGGCGCCAGGAGATGCGCCGTCCCACGGAGCAATCACTGCGGTGGCGAGCCATCCCTTGGCCCCATCGATCAGCAGTACCGCGAGGCCCACTTTCTTGCCCTGCGTGCGCAGTGCATTGGTCGCGCCGGCATTGCCGCTACCGAGGGTGCGGATGTCGACGCCACCGGTGAGGCGCGCGATCAGCAGGCTCCCCATGACCGAGCCCAGCAGGTACGACAGGGCTCCCTTCAGCAGCAGCTCGATCATTGGGTGCGGAACACCTCCGCGAGCATGCAGCGTACGCTGCCGCCGCCGAGCCGCTCGATGGTAGGCACCGGCACCGACAACAACGCATCGGTGCAGCCCGAGAGGCGCGCGTAGGTCGCAGGCTTCAGCGCATGGCGCGCACTCTCTGACATCACGAGCACGCGCGAGTCACCAAGCGCCTCGTCCCAGGTCGCCAGCTCGAGCATGTTTCCTGCGAACCTGCCGATCTCCTCCAGACCGATCTCGATGATCTCGCGGCCGCTGTCGGCGAGGTGTGCCATGACGCGGCTGCGATCGGCCGGCGCGATCGCCTCCGTGCCGACCACGACCGCGCGTGCAGCGATGCACATCAGCACGTTGGTGTGGTAGAGCGGCACTCCGGCGCGGTTGCTGGCGCTGAAGATGACCGGCTCGTAGCCCAGGGTCTGTGCCCACTCGGCGACCACCTCCGGGTGCGTACGCGGGGAGACGCATGCATAGGCGACGCGCGCCACGTTGTCGAGCACCAGGCTGCCGGTGCCCTCGAGATACTTGCCCTCCGCCTCATACCAGGTGAGATCGAGCAGGTGCGACACCTGGAACCCGAGCGCCCGCACCGCGGTCTCGATCAGCTCGGGCCTGCGCTCGAAGCGGCGGCTGGCGCTCTCCAGCGGATAGAGCACCAGCGTGCCGTCCTGGTGGAAGCTGACCCAGTTGTTGGGGAAGACCGCATCGGGCTTGCTGGGGACATCCGAATCCTCCACGGTACATACCCTCACCCCCTCGCCCGTCAACGCCCGCGCGAGCTGCTCGAACTCCTGACGGGCAAGCGCGGCGGAGGCGGCATCGCCGGGCGCCGGAGCGCTCTGGAAGGTGTTGGTTCGGGCGGTCTCGGGGTTATAGCCGAAGGCTAACGGGCGCACCATGAGCACCGCGTCCGCGCATTGCTGAGGCGGGCGGGGGTGTGCGGCGGGCGGCATGCCCCATTCTCGCACGTCCGGAATTGACTTCGGGTGCCGGTGTTTCGGCTAAGCCCGCATCGCCACCGATTCGCCGCTGCCCGTGGTCTCGAGATTCTCGAGCATCGGCAGGCGTTGGGTGAGATCGAGCGGTTGGCCGTTCAGGTAACGCAGGCAGTCCTGCGCGGGCGCCGGCCGGGCGAACAGGTAACCCTGGGCATAGGTGCAGCCGAGCTGGCGGAGCTTCTCGAGCTGCTGCCACCCCTCGATGCCCTCGGCGACCACCTGGATGTGCAGATGGCGCGCCATGGCGATGATGGCACTGACGATCGCCAGGTCGCTCAGATCGGTCACCAGGTCGCGCACGAACGAGCGGTCGATCTTGAGGGTGTCGACCCGCCAGCGCTTGAGGTACGAGAGGCTCGAGTAGCCGGTGCCGAAGTCATCGATGGCAATGTGTACGCCGAGCTCGCGCAGCTTGCCGACCGTGTCCTGACTCGCTTCGCGGGCGCGCGCTTCACGGCGCTCGAACACGGCGCTCTCGGTGAGCTCGACCTGCAGCATCGAGGGCTCCAGGCCGTGCTCCTTAGTGAGGCGGGCGATCTGCTCGGCGAGATTCGAGCGCTGCAGCTGTACGGCGGAGACATTGATGGCGACCGGAACCAGCTTGCCCTGCGCCTGGCGCCAGCGCGCCATGTCTTCGATCGCGCGCTGCAGCACGAAATCACCGATGGGCACAATCAGGCCCGCCTCCTCGGCGATGCTCACGAAGCGCTCGGGCCGTACATAGCCATGGGCGGGGTGCTTCCAGCGCAACAGCGCCTCGAGCGCGATCACCCGCTGCGACTCGATGTCGACGATCGGCTGGTAGTGGACATCGAGCTGTCGGCTCTGCAGCGCAGTGCGCAGGCTCGACTCGATGGCGATGCGCTCCTTCAGTCGCTTGTCCATGCTCTGACTGAAGAGCTGAAAGTTATTGCGGCCGCGGTCCTTCGCCTGGTACATGGCCGTGTCGGAGTGACGCAGCAATTCACCCATGTCCGCGCCGTCATAGGGATAGAGAGCCACGCCGATACTCACCGTAGTCACCAGCGTGCGTCCGTCCACCACCATCGGCGCACTGAGCGCGCGATTGATGCGCGCGGCCGCATCGTTCACCTGCTCGGTGCTCTTGATGCCGCGCATGACCACCACGAACTCATCGCCTCCCATGCGCACCACCAGGTCCTCGGCGCGCATGGTCGAACGCACCCGCTGCGCCACGGTCTTCAGCAGCTTGTCGCCGGTCTCGTGGCCGCGCGAGTCGTTCACGTGCTTGAAGCGGTCGAGATCGAGAAACAACACCGCGAGTACCGTGCCGTTCTTCTTCGCCTCCTCGATCGCATCGGGAAGGTGCGCCGCCAGAT
>JAFAVO010000045.1 GCA_019242385.1 Gammaproteobacteria bacterium
ACGAAGCCCGAGGTGCCGGGGAGCCCGGTGTTGGCGAGCGCAAAGAGCACCATGAAGGCGCCGAACACCGGCATGGTGTTCACCACCCCGCCGTAGTCGGCGATCTGGCGGCTGTGCAGCCGGTCATAGAGCACGCCCACGCACAGGAACAGCGCCCCGGAGATGAGCCCGTGCGACACCATCTGCACCATGGCGCCATCCACTCCCATGCCCGCGCCCTGCAGGCTGCCGGTGTTGCGCATGATCTCGTACATGACGAACGCGCCGAGAGTCACGAAGCCCATGTGCGAGATCGAGGAGTAGGCGATCAGCTTCTTCATGTCCTGCTGCACGAGCGCCACGTAGCCGATGTAGATGACCGCGATCAGTGACAGCGTGATCACCAGCAGATCGAGCTCGCGGCTCGCATCCGGAGTCACCGGCAGCGAGAAGCGCAGGAATCCGTAGCCGCCCATCTTGAGCATGATGGCCGCGAGGATGACCGAGCCGCCGGTGGGGGCCTCGACGTGTGCATCCGGCAGCCAGGTATGCACCGGCCACATGGGCACCTTGACCGCGAAGGCGAGCAGGAAGGCGGCGAAGATCCAGCGCTGCTCGATGAGCGAGAGTGGCAGCGCCTGGAAGCTGGCGATCGAGTAGTCGCCCGCCTTGACGTACATGTAGATCAGTGCCGCGAGCATGAACACCGAGCCGAGGAAGGTATAGAGGAAGAACTTGATGGTGGCGTACACCCGCCGCGGCCCGCCCCAGATGCCGATGATGAGGAACATCGGGATGAGCATCGCTTCCCAGAAGAAGTAGAAGAGCAGCGCGTCGGTTGCGGCGAACACCCCGATCATCAGGCCTTCCATGATGAGGAAGGCGGCGTAGTACTGCGCCGGGCGAGTCTCGATCACCGTCCAGCCCGCGATCACCACCGGCACGGTCATGAAGGCGGTGAGCACGATGAGCGGCATCGAGATGCCATCGACGCCGAGGGCATAGAAAGCGCGGAAGTGCGGTATCCACGGCAGCATCTGCGAAAACTGCAGGTTGGCGGTGTTGGTGTCGAAGTGCGCCCACAGCGGCACGGCGAGCGCGAGCGTCGCGAGCGAGGCGGCGAGCGCCAGCCAGCGCCCGAGGACGATGTTGCGGTCGCCGAGCAGCAGGATCAGGACGCCGGCGGCGATCGGCAGCCAGATCAGACAGGAGAGCAGCGCGTGCATCGTTTGGGCTCGGGAGGGATCAGCCGCGGAAGTGCAGCAGGAACCAGCCGAGCAGCAGTGCCAGGCCGATCATCATCCAGAAGGCGTAGGAATACAGATAGCCGGTCTGCACCTGCCGCAGGATGCTGCCGAACCTACTGACGCCCGCGGCGGTGCCATTGACCATCGCGCCATCGATGATGACCTCATCCCCTCCCCTCCACAGTCCGATGCCGATGCCACGCGTGAGCGGTGCGATGATCTTCTCGTTCACCCAGTCAAAGTAGTACTTGTGCGTGAGCAGGCGATAGAGCCACGCGAAGCGCTGCGCGGTGCTCTGCGCCCACGCCGGGTTGCGCAGGAAAAACAGCCAGGCGGTGACCGCGCCGAGCACTGCCAGCCAGAAGGGCGGCGCAATCAGCCCATGCAGCCCGAAGGAAACCCACACGGGCTCTGCGAACTCCTCTGCGACCCTCGCCACCACATCGTTGGCGGCCAGCACGAAGATCGAGCGGCCGAAATAGTCGCCGAACAGCACCGGCGCGACGGTGAACGCGCCGATCAGCACCGAGGGGATGGCGAGCGCGATCAGCGGCACCGTGACCACCGCCGGGCTCTCGTGCGGGTCGCCGTGATGCTCATCCCCATGCGTGCCGTGCGCACTCGCCGCGCGCACGTCCGCGCCCGGCTCGCCGGGCGCGTGCGCCGGCGCCTGCTTGCCGCCTTCGTGGCTGAGGGCCGGTGAGGCGGCAGGCGTTGCCGGGTCGCGGAAGCGCTCCGGGCCGTGGAAGGTCATGAACAGCAGTCGGAACGTATAGAGCGAGGTGACGAACACGCCGAGGAGCACGCACCAGTAGGCGAAACCGCTGCCGAAGCGATGCGACGCGCCGACCGCCTCGATGATCGCGTCCTTGGAGTAGTAGCCGGAGAAGAACGGCGTGCCCACGAGCGCGAGCGCACCGATCCAGCAGGTGACCGCGGTGATCGGCATGTATTTGCCGAGCCCGCCCATGCGACGCATGTCCTGCTCGTGGTGGAGCGCGATGATGACCGAGCCGGCGGCGAGGAACAGCAGCGCCTTGAAGAAGGCGTGCGTCATCAGGTGGAAGATGGCCGCACCGTAAGCCGAGGCGCCGAGCGCGACCGTCATGTAGCCGAGCTGCGAGAGGGTCGAGTAGGCGATCACGCGCTTGATGTCGTTGTTGACCACCCCGAGCAGGCCCATGAAGAAGGCGGTGATGGCGCCGATCACCATCACGAAGGAGAGCGCGGCGTCGGAGTACTCGAACAGCGGCGACATGCGCGCCACCATGAAGATGCCCGCGGTCACCATGGTGGCCGCATGGATGAGAGCGGAGATCGGGGTCGGTCCCTCCATCGAGTCCGGCAGCCAGACGTGCAGTGGCACCTGCGCGGACTTGCCCATGGCGCCGATGAACAGGCAAATGCAGATCAGGGTGAGCGCCGGCACCCCGGAGTCGGAGGTGATCGGCAGCACCGCCTGCGCGATGCCGGGCGCGGCGGCGAAAGCGCTGCGGTAGTCGAGCGAGCCGGTGTAATAGGCGATGCCGGCGATACCGAGCACGAAGCCGAAATCGCCGATGCGGTTGACGATGAAGGCCTTGAGCGCGGCGAAGGTCGCGCTCGGGCGCGTATACCAGAAGCCGATCAGCAGATAGGAGACGACGCCGACCGCTTCCCAGCCGAAGAACAGCTGCATGAAGTTGTTGGCCATCACCAGCATCAGCATCGAGAAGGTGAACAGAGAGATGTAGCTGAAGAAGCGCGTGTAGCCCGGATCATCGGCCATGTAGCCGATGGTGTAGACGTGCACGCACAGCGACACGAAGGTCACCACCGCCATCATCAGCGCGGTGAGCCGGTCCACCCAGAAGCCGACCTGCATGGACATGCCATCGCTCACCAGCCACGCGTAGACCCGCTGGTCATAGAGTGGCGCATGCCCGGAGTAGACCTGCTGCAGCACCAGTAGCGAGAGCAGGCACGAGATCCCCACCGCGAGACAGGTGACGGTGTGGGCGCCCGTACGGCCGATCCACCGCCCACCGAGTCCCGCAATCAGCGCCGCGGCGAGCGGCAGCAGCGGGATGGCGAGCAGCACGTTTGGATTGAGCGGGTGCACGGTTCAGCCCTTGAGGGTGTTGAGATCCTCGACCTCGATGGTGCGCCGCTCGCGGAACAGCACCACGAGGATCGCCAGTCCGATGGCGGATTCCGCCGCGGCCACGGTGAGGATGAAGAACACGAACACCTGCCCGTTGAGATCGCCCAGGTAGCGCGAGAAGGCGATGAAATTGAAGTTGGCGGCGAGCAGCAGCAGCTCGACGCACATCAGCAGCAGGATCAGGTTCTTGCGGTTGAGGAACACGCCCGCCACCGCGATGGCGAACAGCACTGCCGAGAGCGTCAGCTGCTGGGCGAGGCTGATCATGCGCGCGGCTCCGGATCCATCTTTACCACGCGCAGGCGCTGCTGCGGCCGCACCGCCACCTGCGCGGAGATGTCCTGCTGCTTGTAGCCTGCGCGGTGGCGCAGGGTGAGGGTGATGGCGGCGACGATCGCCACCAGCAGCAGCATGGCGGCGAGCTCGAGCGGGTACGCGTAGCGCGTATAGAGGAGCTTGCCGAGCTCGAGGGTGTTGCTGTAGTCGGCAGGCGTCGGAGTGCCGCCGTGACTGGTATCCAGCCCGAGACCGCGGTTGCCGCGCGCCCACACCACCGCGACGATCTCGAAGATCACCGCGAGCGCCGTGACCCAGCCGAGCCAGGCAAAGCGCGTGAAGCCCTCGCGCAGCCGCTCGAGGTTGATGTCGAGCATCATGACCACGAACAGGAACAGCACCATCACCGCGCCCACGTACACCAGCACCAGCACCACCGCCAGGAACTCCGCCTCGAGCAGCAGCCAGATGGCGGCGGCGGTCACGAAGCACAGCACCAGGGCGAGTGCCGAGTACACCGGATTGCGCGAGGTGATGACCCCGAGCGCCGCGACCACCAGGATGGCAGCGAACACGTAGAACAGCACCTGGATCAGCATGCGCGAGCCCTCATCGGTACGGGGCGTCCGCGGCCTTGTCCGCCGCGATCATCGCCTCGTAGCGCTCCCCGACCGCGAGCAGCTTGTCCTTGCTCATGACGTTCTCGCCGCGCTTTTCCATGTGGTACTCGTGGATGCGCGTGAGCACGATGGCATCGACCGGGCAGGCTTCCTCGCAGAAGCCGCAGTAGATGCATTTGAACAGGTCGATGTCGTAGCGCGTGGTGCGCCGCGTGCCATCGGGCGCCACGTCCGAATCGATGGTGATGCACACCGCCGGGCACACCGCCTCGCACAGCTTGCAGGCGATGCAGCGCTCCTGACCGTTGGGATAGCGGCGCAGCGCGTGCAGCCCGCGAAAGCGCGGCGACTGCGGAGTCTTCTCCTCGGGATAGTTGAGGGTGTACTTGGGGCTGAAGAACGTGCGCGCCGTGACCGCGAGCCCCTTGATGAGCTCGGGCAGCAGGAAAATCTTGAAGGGATTGCGTGCCATCGTGTGCTTCCCGCTCACTGGTACCAGGGGCGCGCCCAGGGGCCGATGCGATACACCGCCATGATCATCTCCACTGCAATCCACACGAGCGTCACCGGAATCAGCGCCTTCCAGCCCAGGCGCATGATCTGGTCGTAGCGGTAGCGCGGGAAAGTCGCGCGGAACCACAGGAACAGGAACACCAGCACGAACGCCTTCAGGAACAGCCAGCCGAAGCCCGGCCGGCCGAGGAAGGTGTCACCGAGCACCGGGTAGCCCGCGAACGGAGCCTGCCAGCCGCCGAAGAAGAATACCGCGGTGAGGGTGGAGATGAGGATCATGTTGGCGTACTCGGCGAGGAAGAAGAGCGCAAACGCCATCCCCGAGTACTCGACGTGAAAGCCCGCAACGATCTCCGATTCGCCCTCGGCCACATCGAAGGGCGCGCGGTTGGTCTCGGCGATTCCCGAGATGAAGTAGACCATGAAGAGCGGAAACAGCCAGAACCAGTTCCAGGAAAGGAATCCGCCGCTTTGCGTCTCCACGATCCTGCCGAGATTCATGCTGCCGGTCGCCATCAGTACGCCGACCAGCGCGAAGCCCATGGCAATCTCGTAGGCGACCATCTGGGCCGCGGAGCGCATCGCGCCGAGGAATGCGTATTTCGAGTTGGCGGCCCAGCCGGCGATGATGATGCCGTAGACCCCCATGGAGGTGAGCGAGAGCAGATACAGGAGTCCGGCGTCGGCCCTGGAAACGACGACCGTGGGCGACAGCGGGATGACCGCCCAGGCGGCGAACGCCGGCACGAGCGCGATCATGGGGGCAAGACGGAACAGCAGCTTGTTGGCGTTCGCCGGGATGACGACTTCCTTCAGCAGCAGCTTGAACACGTCCGCGAAGGGCTGACCGACGCCGGGCAGGAGCCCGAAGATGCGCACGCGATTGGGTCCGCGGCGCAGCTGCATCCAGCCGATCACCTTGCGTTCCCACAGCGTCAGCAGCGCCACGAGGATGATGAGCGCCACCGTGATGGCGAGGATCCAGGCGGTCGCCTGCGCGTAATCCGGCAGCGCCATCCAGCGAGTTGTCAGGCTCTTCAGCACCCCTTCTCTTCCTTCCCCTCAGTAGCTGGCGAGGGGCGCGCGCCCGTCACGGGTCCTCTGCAGCGAGACGGCGCGGCGCACCAGCGCATCCACCTGGTACATCGGCACATCGGCGACGGTCACCGGGGGGCTGAGGCGGGCGCCGTTGCCCGGCGGCTGCACCGCGTGCGCACCCGCGTAGGGTCCGGGAGCGAGCTCTGCGCAGGCCGCACGCACCTCCGCCAGCACCTCTTCTGACGAGAGGTACTCGAACCTCGGCAGGCCGAGCAGGTTGCCGAGCACCCGCAGCACCTTCCAGCCGGGCCGCGCGGCGCCGACGGGCGTCGCCGCGCCCGCCTGGCTCTGCCAGATGCCCTCACAGTTCACGTAGGTCCCGGAGGTCTCGGCAAAGGTCCCGATCGGCAGCAGCACGTGCGCGATGCGCTTCACCTCTTCGCTCGCAAAGGGCGTCATGGCCACGACGAGCTCGGCCTGCGCCAGCGTGCGTTGCGCCTCGGGATCGAGCGTGTCGATGCCCGGCTCGATGCCACCGAAGAGCACATAGGCGCGCAGCGGTTTGCCGAGCATCTCGCGCGCGCTAAGGCCCGCGGTAACGGGCTTCGCGCCCGCTTCCCGGTGGGGAACCGCGCCCGCGAGATACGCGCCGGCGGCGTTGGCGCCCTCGGCAATACGGCCGAAGCTCGCGCCGGTGAGTTGCGCCAGAGCCGCAGCGAGCGCTCGCAGATCAGCGAAAGCCGGATGGCGCGCGGCGAGCGCGCCGAGCCACACCGCGCGGCGGGGGCCCGAGGTGAGTGCGGCGATGGCGGCTCGATGCGCATCGCTCACGGTGGCGGCATCGACTGCCGCGGCGAGATGGGCGGGAACCGCCTGGCCGGTGGCGGCCGCGGCCGCCCCCAGGAGCGCCGCCAGCTCACCCACCATGGCGCCGGGCGCGCAGCTGAGATAGGCACCGAGCGGAAACAGGTAGGGAAAGCGTGCCGGGTTGAGCATCACGACCTTCGCGGCGCTCCGGGCGGCCTTGCGCACACGGTGGGCGAGGATCGGCGCCTCGCGCCGCAGGTTCGAGCCGATGACGAGCAGCCCATCGAGCGCGTCCACCTCGGCGATGCGCATCCCGAGGCTGGGGAAGGCGGGATCTGCGGCCTGGTCGCGGAAATCCCGCTGCCGCAGCCGGTGATCGATGTTGCTGCAGTTGAGTCCGCGGGCGATGCGCGCCGCGAGATACAGCTCTTCGAGGGTCGCCGAGGGGCTCGCCAGCACCCCGAGGCTTGCGGCCCGGTCCTTCAGGCCCTCCGCTGCGAGCATCAGCGCGGGCTCCCACTCACTCTCCACCCACTCTGCGCCGCGGCGCACGAGCGGGGCGCGCAGCCGGTCGGCGCTGTAGACGCCCTCGTAGCTGAAGCGGTCGCGGTCGGCCAGCCAGATCTCGTTGATCGATTCGTTCTCGCGCGGCACGACCCGCATCAGCTTGCCACGCAGCACGTGCCCAAAGAGGTTGCTGCCCACCGCATCGTGCGGCGAGATCAGCGGCACCGCGCGCATCTCCCACGCGCGGGCGCTGAAGCGGTAGGGCTTGGACACCAGCGCTCCGACCGGACAGAGGTCGATGACGTTGCCCGAGAGCTCGTGGTTCACCGTGCTCTCGATGTAGCTGCGCACCTCCATGTGCTCACCGCGCCCGATCATGCCGAGCTCCTGCACCCCGGCGATCTCGTCGGTGAAGCGGATGCAGCGGCTGCACTGGATGCAGCGCGTCATGTCGGTAGCGATCAGGGGACCTAAGTTCTCGTCCGCCACCGAGCGCTTGCCCTCGTGGTAGCGGGAGATGTCGCGACCGAAGCCGACCGCCAGGTCCTGCAGCTCGCACTCCCCGCCCTGGTCGCAGATCGGGCAGTCGAGCGGATGGTTGATGAGCAGGAACTCCATGGTGGCGCGCTGTGCGCCGATGGCGCGCGGGGAGCGCGTGAGCACCTTCATGCCCTCGGCCACCGGGGTGGCGCAGGCCGGCAGCGGCTTCGGCGCCTTCTCCACCTCGACCAGGCACATGCGGCAGTTGGCCGCGATCGAGAGCTTCTCGTGATAGCAGAAGCGCGGCACGTAGATGTTGGCCCGGTCGGTGGCGCGGATGATCATCTCACCCTTCAGCGCCTTCACCGGCACGCCATCGACCTCGATGTTGACTTCGTTCTCCGCCATCGCTTGCCGCCGCTAGGCCGCGCGCGCCCCCTCGCCGTTGGCGACCAGGCTGCGCCCGCCGTGATCGATCATGTACTCGAACTCGTGCCGGTAATGCTTGAGGAAGCTCTGCACCGGCCAGGCAGAGGCATCGCCGAAGGCGCAGATGGTGTGCCCCTCGATGCGGTTGGCGACATCGAGCAGCAGCCCGAGCTCCTCGCGCCGCGCCTGACCAGCGAGCACGCGCTTGAGCATGCGATTCATCCACCCGGTGCCCTCGCGGCACGGCGTGCACTGACCGCAGGACTCGGCCATGTAGAAGCGCGAGATGCGCTCGAGCACCCGCACCATGCAGGTGGTCTCATCCATCACGATGGCGGCACCCGTGCCGAGCGCCGAGCCCGCCGCCTTCACCGAGTCGTAGTCCATGTTGGTCTTGAGCATGATC
>JAFAVO010000084.1 GCA_019242385.1 Gammaproteobacteria bacterium
GCGCTGCGCGTCTCCTGAGACTCACATGCAGCCCATCGGCCTCTTTGGCGGTACCTTCGATCCGATCCACTGCGGTCATCTGCGTACCGCATTCGAGCTTTGGCAGGAGCTCGGTCTCGCGGAAGTGCGCTTCCTGCCTACCGGCAGCCCACCGCACCGGGCACAGCTGTATGCGAGCGCCGAGTTGCGGCTGAAGATGGTCGCAGCGGCA
Organism: Gammaproteobacteria bacterium; assembly: GCA_019242385.1. GTDB lineage: Bacteria > Pseudomonadota > Gammaproteobacteria > Steroidobacterales > Steroidobacteraceae > 13-2-20CM-66-19. The sequence continues at coordinate 212 of JAFAVO010000084.1, forward strand.
GTGGCGGATCAACCGGGCTTCCTGGTCGATGATCGGGAAGTCCGCCGCAGCGGGGTGTCGTACTCGGTCGACACGCTCACGGAGCTGCGACGCGAATATCCACAGCGCTCGCTGTGTCTTCTGCTTGGCATGGACGCGTTCCTCGGCTTACCCAACTGGCACCGCTGGCGCGAGCTGTTGAGCCTCGCGCACATCATCGTCGCCCATCGTCCCGGCTGGCGCGCTCCGACCACAGGACCTCTGGGCGAGGTCATGGTCGATCACGGCACCGGATCCATCCGCGTGCTGCACGAGGAGCCGGCGGGGCGGCTGTATGTGCGCGCCGTGACGCAGCTCGAGATCTCCTCGACCGAGCTGCGCGCGCTCATCATCGGCGGACGCGATCCGCGCTATCTCGTTCCCGATGCCGTGAGGCAGATCATTCTCGAGACGAGGTGCTATGCTCCACGTCAGGAACGACGCGCGCCCTAGACCGCGCTTCAGGAGAAACCGCTTAAGCACATGACAACCCGCACACGTCTGCGCCCCAGGGAAGAGCGCGCCTCGCCGCTGCAGCAAGCCGTGACGACCGCGCTCGACGACATGAAAGCCGTCAATGTCAGGGTGCTCGACGTCCGGGGCCTGACCGACATCGCCGACACCATGGTGATCGCCTCAGGTAACTCCGATCGACATGTGCGCTCGATCGCCGAACGGGTCGTGGAGAACGCCAAGGCTGCAGGATTCCGCCCCCTCGGTACGGAGGGTGAGCGCGACGGCGAATGGGTGCTGGTCGACCTGCAGGACGTGGTGGTGCACGTTATGTTGCCCCGGGTGCGCGAGTTCTACGGTCTCGAGCGGCTCTGGGACAGCGGCCCGGAGCTGCCCGCGGTCGCCTTACCGGCCGCGCCGCGCGCGGCCGGACGCCGGCGGCACACCGCCCGGTAACTTCGCACCATGCGCCTGCGCGTGATTGCCATCGGCACGCGCATGCCTTCCTGGGCCCGCAGCGCCTGCGCTGAGTACCTGCAGCGCCTGCGCGCCGGCCCGACACTCGAGCTCCAGGAAATCGAGGCGGCTTCGCGCCGCGGAGGTGACGCCCGGCGCGCCATCGCCCGCGAAGGCGAACGGCTGCTGGCGGCGCTCACGCCGCGCGATTATGTCATCGCGCTCGATGAGCGCGGCCGCGAGCTCACCACGCAGGAGCTTGCTCTGTGGCTGAAGGCGCGGCAGCAGCAGGCGGAGGACCTCGCCTTTATTGTGGGCGGTCCGGACGGTCTGGCCCCCGCAGTGCTGGCGCGCAGCAACTTCAGGCTGGCGTTGTCGCGCCTCACCCTGCCGCACGCGCTCGCGCGGGTGCTGTTGACCGAGCAGCTGTACCGCGCCCACTGCATCCTCGCCAATCACCCGTATCATCGCGAGTGATGGCCGCTCCTTCGTCCCAAGCAGCGCCCCTGTGCCTCGCCTCGGCCTCGCCGCGGCGCCGGGCGCTGCTCGAGCAGCTCGGCGTGCCGTATGTGTGTGCGGTTCCGGATATCGATGAAGCGGTGCTGCCGGGGGAGCCGGCAGAAGATTACGTCGCGCGCATCGCGCGCGCCAAGGCGCATACGGCACATCCACATGCTGCCGGCCTTCCGGTGCTCGCCGCCGACACCACCGTCCTGATCGACCAGCAGATCCTGGGAAAACCCGCCGACGCGGAACAGGCGATCGCCATGCTGCTGCAGCTCTCGGGACGCAGCCATCAGGTGCTCACGGCCGTGGCGCTGGCGGTCGCGGGTGAGATAACCCACCGGCTGAGCCGCAGCGAGGTGCGCTTTCGTCACCTCAGCCTCGACGAGGCCGTCGCCTACTGGAACACCGGCGAGCCGCGTGACAAGGCCGGCGCCTACGCCGTGCAGGGTCACGGTGCGGTGTTCATCGAGCACCTCTCCGGCAGCTACTCCGGTGTCATGGGACTGCCGCTGTTCGAGACCGCGGAACTGCTCGCGGGCGCAGGCCTGCCGTACTGGCTGGATCAGCCCGCTGGCGGAGTCGCTCGATGAGCATCGAGATCCTGGTCAACGTGGCACCGAGCGAGACGCGCGCCGCAATCCTCGAGAGCGGAGTGCTGCAGGAGCTGCACATCGAGCGCACCAGCCGTCGCGGGCTCGTCAGCAATCTCTACAAGGGACGGGTGTCGCGCGTGCTTCCAGGAATGCAGGCGGCGTTCGTGGAAATCGGCCTCGAGCGCACCGCGTTCCTGCACGCGGCCGACATCGCCCAGAGCGCTTCCACCGACACGCTGGTCAACTCCGCCGCGAGTCTGCCGCCGGTCGAGGACATCCGCCGCCTGGTCAACTGCGGTGATGACATCCTGGTGCAGGTCATCAAGGACCCGATCGGCACCAAGGGCGCACGGCTGACGACCTTCATCGCGCTGCCCTCACGCTATCTCGTATACATGCCGCGCGGGGTCGGCGTGGGAGTGTCGGCGCGCATCGAGGACGAGCCCGAGCGCACCCGGCTCAAGGCCATGCTCACGGAGCTGATCGGCGCGGGCGCGGCCGCCGGCGCTGGCGCTGGCGCTGCCGGCGGCTACATCGTGCGCACGGCAGCGCAGGGCGCAGCGACCGAGAACCTGCGCGAGGACATGACCTACCTCGGGAAACTCTGGGAGCACGTTCGCAGCCGTGCCGCCGAAGTGCCCGCCGGCACGGTAGTGCACGAGGATCTGCCGCTCACGCTGCGGGTGCTGCGCGATGAGCTCGCCCGCGGCGTCACGCGCGTGCTGGTCGACTCAGCGCGCGAGTACGAGCGCATGCGCGAGTTCTCCGCGGCATTCATGCCTCAGGGTGCGCCCGTCGTCGAGCAGTACTCCGGGCCGCGGCCGATATTCGACCTCAACGGGATCGAGGAGGAGATCGCCAAGGCGCTCGACCGGAAGGTGCCGCTCAAATCGGGCGGACATCTGGTGATCGACCAGACCGAGGCCATGACCACCATCGACGTGAACACCGGGGCCTACGTCGGCCACCGCAACCTCGAAGAGACGATCTTTCGCACCAATCTCGAGGCCGCGGTGAGCATCGCGCGGCAACTGCGGCTGCGCAACCTCGGTGGCATCATCATCATCGACTTCATCGACATGCGCGACGAGCCGCACCGGCGCGCGGTGCTCGCCGCGCTCGAGCGCGCGCTCGCGGGCGACCGCGCGCAGACCCACATCGTCAGCCTCTCCCCGCTCGGTCTCGTGGAGATGACGCGCAAACGCACGCGCGAGAGCCTGGAACACCTGCTGTGCGCGCCTTGTCCAAGCTGCGAGGGGCGCGGTTTCGTGCGCACTCCGGAAACCGTATGCAACGAGATCTTTCGGGAGATTGTGCGACAGAGCCGGCAGTTTGCCAGCCGTGAGCTGCTGATACTCGCGCACCAGGACGTCGTGGACCGCCTCCTCGATGAGGAATCAGCCACGCTCGGGGAGCTGGAAGCGCAGGTGGCGCGGCCCATCCGCCTGCAGGTCGAGGCTCTCTACGGAGTTGATCAGTACGACGTCGTACTCGTCTGAGGTTCTCAGAATTGGTGGGTGATAGCGCAGATGAGCCAGCTGTCGCGCCGGCCGCAGGGGCCGGCGGCACCGCGGGGCGCGGCCCCGCCCCCCAGCTGCGCCTCGCCTGCCTTGCGCTCACCGTGGCACTCGCACTCACGCTTCTGCTGCTCGCCGCGTACGAGCTCGCCGCAGCCCGTGTGCCCCAGCACCGCGCGGCACTCGAGGAGCTGATTCACCGTCAGACCGGCCTCGAGGTCCGCTTCGCAGCGCTCGCGCTGCGCTGGGGGTGGTACGGCCCGGAAGCGCTATTCCAGGACGTGGAGCTTTCCGAGCGGCAGGCCGTGCTGCTGCGGGCGCACAGGCTGATCGTCAGCCTCGACGCGTGGCGCATGCTGCGCAGCGGCCACCTGGAAGCGCGGCGCATCACACTCGAGGATCCGGTCATCGATCTCACCGGCGAGGCGCGCCCCACCAACATTCCTGCACCCCGCAGCGCATTGCCGGCGCACGACGCCGGGACGCGGTTGCTCGCGCGCTGGCGTGGCGGAGAGATCGACATCTCCGGAGGTACCCTGCGCACGGGCGTGCCCGGCGGCAGCGATGCGGTGACTTTTGGCATAGCGCGGGCGCAGCTGCGCCGGGTGGATAGTCACTGGAGTGCGGAGGCGGAGGTCGTGCTTCCGCAGTCCCTGGGCGCCAACCTGCACCTGACGCTGGAGTGGCGCAGCAGAGCCGACCTGAGCGAGATCTCCAGCGCCACCGTGAGCCTCGAAGGTCACCACCTCGATCTCGCGGCCTGCGCGTCGGTGTTGGGAGTCGCGGGCCGCAGCGCAAGCCCGCGCTCCGGAACGGCGGAACTGCAGCTGCAGGCCGCATTCGTCCAGGGCCGGCTGCAGAGAGCGACGGGACATCTGGCAGCAGAATCATTGAGGTGGGAAGCAACTCCCGGTCCCAACAGGGGAGCATCGCTCGAGCGGCTGCGCGGCAACTGGCAGCTGCGCCAGCGAGCCGGAAGATGGCATCTCGATGTCGATGGGCTCGAGCTCGAGACTGGCGTGCGCAGGCAGGGCTCGCTCGCGGCCGATTTCAGCGCGGACGGTGCACTGGTGCGCGCTCAGGCGCGGCATATCGGGCTCGCACCGCTGCTCCGGCTGGTGCACGGTTATGTTCCACAGCCGCTCTCCTCTCTCGCTCTCACGGGCGAGGCCACCGAGCTCAGCTTCGACTGGAACTCGCAGCGCGAGCCGGGCGCGCGCCTCGCGGTATTTGCACAGCTTCAGGACCTGAGCGTCATGAATGCTGCCGGGGACACCGGGCTCACTGGACTGTCTGGCCGAGCATCTGCGCAGGAGAGCTCGCTCATGCTCGCGCTTGGGGGCCACGGGGTACGGCTCGCGCGCGCTGGCGCCGCGCCGCTCGAGGATCTCGAGATCGAGGCGCAGGTCAACGGCGCGGCGAGTCCCGCCGGTACCTGGCAGCTTCAGACCCAGGAGCTTCACGTCCATCGAGCAGGACTGAACCTCAGCGCGAGCGGCGCGATCAGCCTTCCCGCGACCAGCTCGCCACTCCTCGATCTGCGCCTCGCCGTGAAAGACACGGACGCTGCGGTGCTCAGCAACATTCTGGGCCCCGACGCCAACACGGCCTGGGGCGGCACCCCCGCTGCGCTCGCCGGCGGTCACATCGAGAGCGCGCAGGTCCTGTGGCGAGGCCGGGCGAGTGTGCCTCCATGGAGCGGTGCGACACATTTCACCGGCTCGCTCGTTTTACGCGGTGCGACCCTGCGCGAGGGTCCGAGCTGGCCCGAGCTGGCCGATCTCTCGGCCCACATCGACTGGCGCGGTCCGCATTTTCACGCACTGATCGATCGGGGACGCGTGCAGGGCTTCATCCTCAGCGAGGCGCGCTCGGACTGGGATGCGCGCGCGGGCCACGGCCTCGACTTCGCAGGCCGCCTCGAGGGGGATGCACAGCAATTGATCGTCTGGCTGCGGTCGCAGCCGGAGGCGGCCGCGTGGGCGCCCGGGCTCGCGCACCTCGGCCTGCGCGGCCACGCCGTGCTCGATCTCGAGCTCGCATTGCCGGTCACTCCGCGGATGCAGGGTGATCCTGCCGTGCCGCGGGTGCGCATCGCCGCGTTGCTGGATGGGGTCGAGTTGCATCCCGTGCCCGGTCTTCCGCCGCTCGAGGCACTTCGCGGCACACTCGC
>JAFAVO010000071.1 GCA_019242385.1 Gammaproteobacteria bacterium
CGGCTCGTCCGCGTCGGGTTGGGGAGCATCATCACTCCGGTACCGCCGCACCACTGCCCCGCTGGCATCGAGCACTTCGAGCACGAGCGGCTGGCGCGCATCGTGCGGCAGCCAATACTCGATGATGGCGCCCGCAGGAGGATTCTCGGCCAGCGGCTCATCGGGTGGAATGGGCGTATCCGTCCAGGTGCTGCGATGCATGCGGTAAGCCGCGGACGGCCGGAACAGCAGCGCGTCGCGGCCCGGCGCCCCCGCGAGCTGCCGTAGCCTCGAGATGTCATCGAGGATCCAGATCGAGCGGCCATGGGTGGCGAGGATGAGATCGTCCTCGTTCAGCCACAGATCCCGCATCGAGGTGTGCGGCAGATTGAGCTGCAGGGAGTCCCAGTGAGCGCCGTCATCGAAGGACACCCACACCGCAGACTCGGTGGCCGCGAACAGGAGACCGCGGCGCTGCGGATCTTCGCGCACCGCATTGACCGGCGCATCCGCGGGCAGACCGGCGGTGATGGCCTGCCAGCTCTTGCCACGGTCGCGGGTGCGATACAGATAGGGGCGCAGGTCGTCGATGCGCATGCGGCTCACCGACACATAAGCCGTGTCCGCATCGAAATGCGACGCTTCGATCTGCGTCACCTTGCTCCACGGCACGAGCTCGGGCGGCGTGACGTTCGACCAGTTGCTCCCGCCGTCGGCGCTCACCCATACGAGGCCATCGTCGGTGCCGGCCCAGATGCGCGCGCCATCGAGCGGGGACAACCCGAGTGCATAGATGACGCCGCGTTGCGCTTCCGCGCCCTTGAGGTGCAGACCACCGACGCTCGCGGGAACCGCGCCCGGGTCGCGCGCGAGCACCGGACTGACGGTCTGCCAGCTCATTCCGCCATCGCGGGTGCGATATAGACGGTTCGCGGCGTAATAGAGCGTATGCGCATCGAGCGGCGAGAACATGAGCGGTTGCGTCCGGTGGACCCAGACCTCGGACCCACGCAGGGGGATCGGGGTGACGTTCTGGACCTGGCCGGTCGAGACGTGGAACTTGGACACCTCGCTCCGCCCCGCGCCGTAGATGACATCGGGGTCGAGCGGATCGGGGGCCACGTAGCCGTACTCGATCGCGCCGACCGGGTGCCAGTCGCCTGCCGTGATGCTGCCGTCGTTGCCGCGGCTCGCGATGCACACCGAGCCGCTTTCCTGCTGTCCCGCGCACACCCGGTAGGGGAAGGTCGGGGTGACGCTCACGTGATAGAGCTGTGCCGTCGGCTGATTGAGCCAGCTGCTCCAGGTCTCCCCGCCATTCAGCGTGATGACCGCGCCCTGATCGCTGACCAGCGCGATGATGTGCGGGTCGCTCGGGTTGATCCACAGGTTCTGGTAGTCATCGCCGCCCGGGGCGCCGCGCAACGGCCGCCAGCTCCTGCCGCCATCGGTCGACTTCATGGTGACGATGCTGGCGCTGTACACCACATCCGCATTGGTCGGGTCCACGCGCATCACCGCCAGATCGCCGCCACCGATGCGCAGCGCCGGGCGCGGATCGCTCGTGATGCGCGTCCAGCTCTCGCCCGAATCGTCCGAGCGGAACACACCGAGCCCCGCCGCAGAGGAGTAGTCCCCGGGCTGGCTGGTCGCAACTGACAGGTAGACGCGCTCGGGCGAGGAGGGGGCGATGGCAATGTTGACCTGCGAGAGGTCCTGCGGGAGACCCGCGCTGAGGCGCTTCCAGGTGTTGCCTCCATCGGTCGACTTGAAGAGGCCGCCGCCGGTGCCGTTGAACTCGTTCTTGTCCTCCCACGGGCCGAGGCGCGACTGCCACAGGCCGGCGTAGACGATCTGCGGGTGCACCGGATCGATGGCCACCGCGGATGCGCCCGTGTCCTCATCCTTGTAGAGCACTCGCTGCCAGGTTGTGCCCGCATCCACCGAGCGGTAGATCCCGCGCTCCGCATTGGGTCCATAGGGATGGCCGAGCACCGCGGCGAACAGCCTGGATGCGTCGTGCGGGTCGACGGCGAGCTCGGCGATCTGCTGTCCCTGCGCAAGGCCGACGTGCGACCAGGTGCGCCCGCCATCGCGTGAGCGGTAAATGCCGTTGCCGACGGATAGGTCCGGCCGCGGCAGTCCCTCGCCGCTCGCGACGTAGATGATGTCCGGATCCGAAGGCGCCACCGCGATGGCACCGATCGACTGGGTGCTCTGCGCATCGAATATGGGCCGCCAGGTACGCCCGGCGTCGTTGGTCTTCCACACCCCGCCGTTCACCGCGCCGATGTAGAAGACGCTCGGCTGCGAGGCGACGCCGGCCACTGCACGGGTGCGGCCCCCGCGCATCGGGCCGATCATGCGCCAGCTGAGATCGGCGAACATGCCGGCCGGGGTCTGCTGTGCGATGACCGGCGGCGCGAGCAGGAGGAGAGCGCTGAGACTCGCCCAGCAGCGGGTGATGTTTCGGTGCATGGCCTAGCGGTACTGCTTGTAGGATTTTTCTTCGACGATGCGCGAACCGAGCTGCAGATTGATGCGCTTCTTGATGTCCGCGCGCTCGTCATTGGAGATGTAGACCGAGCGCGCGAGCTCGATGAACTCGCGATCGAAAGTCTGGCGCGCTTCCTTGTCGCGGATGCGGTCCTCGATGTCCCACAGCTTCGCGTTGACGTTCTCGAGCGCGCGCTCATCGAGCGCCACGTCGTGCGCTGCGGCCCCCGAGGCTTTCCAGATCTGCTCGAGGAGCGACAATTCCAGCTTCACGTTGGCGAGTTTCGCCGCATCCTGGATGCGCGCCACCTTGATTCTGAGGATGGTGATCTTATCGAGCAGCTCGCCGGGGGAGACGGGTACCAGGACCTCTTTCATGCCTGCGATCCTAGCAACTCATCGAGCTTGCCGGTGACCTGTTCGATCCGGATCAGATCCATCACTCCCGGCTCCTCGATCTTGTGGGTCCACGGAAGCTCCTCCGGCTCGCAGCCGCGGAAGGTGCGCGCTGCCTCGGGGTAGGCGTCCACGCACCAGCGGCCCGAGAGATAGGGTCCACTGCGCGCCGGATTGGTGGCGGCATACAGCCCGATGACCGGTGTGCCGACCATCGTGGCCATGTGCGCGGGGCCGGAGTCCGGCGTCAGCAGCACTCGGGCCCGGGCGAGCAGCGCGAGCAGCTCGGGCAATGTGTCCTGGCCGATCTGATTGACGAGCGGCACCGGACAGGCGCGGGCGATCGCGGCTCCCATGAGGCGCTCGCTCTCACTCGGCCCGCCCGCCAGTATCACGCGCATGCCATGCCGTGCTGCGGCGTAGGCAGCGATGGCGGCGTAACGCTCCGGGCGCCAGTTGCGCAGCGGATGGCTCGAGCAGGGGCTGATGATGAGCGTCGGCTGGCTGTCGGGGATGAGCCGTTGCGCGTAAGCCTGCGTCTCCGGCGGCAGCCGCAGGTCCCAGTGCAGCAGCCGCTCGCTGATACCGAGCGCGGCCGGGAAGCCGAAGAAGCTGTCGAGCACGTGCTCGCGGGTGCGGGCGGCAATGCGGGCGTTGGTGAACAGCCACTGCAGCTCGCGCGCGCGGGCGCGATCGAATCCGAGCTTCACGCGCGCCGCTACGCAGGACGCCACCAGGCTCGCGCGCAGCGCCAGCTGCATGTGCAACAGCACCTCGAAGCGGCGGCCGCGAAGCGCCGCGCGCAGTGCCGTGAGCGCGCCGGGGCGGAGGCGCTTCTCCAGGGTGATAAACTCCACGCCATCGAGGAGCCGCATGAGCCGCGCCTCGTTCCTGCCGATGATCCACGTGAGCTGTGTTGCCGGCCATGCCTGTTGTAAGGTGCGCACGACCGGCACCACGTGACAGGCATCGCCAATCGCCGAGAGCCGAAGGATGCACAGACTGCGCGGCGGCTCGGGGAGAGGCAACATCATGGAGTCAAGGTTGTGAATGGGCGCTTCGCGCTCGGACCTGAGGTGAAACGCAGCGCCATCACGCGGGGCGCCATGCTATATGACACCTCCCGCGCGGGCAATTTGAGCGCGGACTGGTTCGAGCCGCGCTACTGGGAGGCGCTTGGAGCCCTCGATGGCAGCGCCCGCGGACGCGCGGCGGCGCGCTTCATCAACAGCTCCGAAGGGCGGCGCTACGTGCTGCGCCATTACCGCCGCGGCGGCCTGATGGCACACCTGTCCGCTGACCGCTTCGCCTGGCGCGGCGAGGAGCGCACGCGGCCATTCGCGGAATGGCAGCTCACGTATCGACTGCACCGCGCCGGGCTACCGGTGGCCGCGCCGGTCGCCGCGCGCTACACCCACACAGGCTCGACCTACACCGGCGACATCCTCACGGAGCGGCTCTCGGTCGTCGGCTCGCTCGCCGAATGCCTGCGGACCGGTGCGCTCGCGACGCTGACCTGGATCGCCATCGGCCGCTGCATCCGCCGCTTTCACGACCTCGGCGTCTGCCACGCCGATCTGAATGCGCACAACGTGCTGCTGAGCGAGGAGAGCGTCTACCTGATCGACTTCGACCGCTGTCAGCTGCGCGGCCCCGGGCTGTGGCGCGATGGCAACCTGGTGCGGCTGCGCCGCTCGCTCGAGAAAGTCACCTGGGGGTTACCCGCCGAGCGCTTTGGCGAGTCCGACTGGCACGCGCTCCTCGATGGCTACCGCCAGTCGGTCGCCCGCGGCGAGTCGCCATCCGGATAGCATCGGGCCGCCGCAGTTGCGCTTTCTCTACCTGCTCGCCATCTACCTCGCCGCCCCGGTGGTGTCGGCGCTCTTTCTGTGGCGCGGTCTGCGCGATCGCAGCTACTGGCACAATTTCGGCGAGCGTTTCGGCTTTGGTGCGCGCCTGGTCCCACAGGGGGTCTGGCTGCACGCAGTCTCGGTCGGGGAGGTGCAGGCCTGCGCTCCGCTCGTGAGCGCGCTGCGGCGGCTCCATCCGGGGCTGCCGCTGACCGTCACGACCTTCACCCCGACCGGCTCGGCGCGCGCGCGCGCGCTTTTCGGCAATCTCGCCGCGGTCCGCTACGTGCCCTATGACCTTCCGGGCGCGGTGCGACGCTTCTTCCGGCGCGTGCAGCCACGGCTCGCGGTGATCTTCGAGACCGAGCTCTGGCCGAACCTCTATCGTGAATGCTCGCGGCGCCGCGTGCCGCTGGTGCTGGCGAGCGCCCGCCTCTCGGCGCGCTCGGTGGGGCGCTATCAGAGACTCGGCGCGCTGATGCGCGAGACCCTGGCCCGCACCGCAGTGGTGGCAGCCCAGGGGCCTGGCGATGCCGAGCGCTTCCGGGCGCTCGGCGCAGACCCCGCGACCACCCACGTGACCGGCAACATCAAGTTCGATTTCGAGTTGCCCGCGGGGCTGGCGGCGCGCGGCGCTCGGCTGCGCGCCCAGTACGCGCCCGATCGGCCGCTATGGGTGGCCGGCAGCACGCACGGAGGCCTCGAGGAGCAGGCGCTGCTCGAGGCCCACAAGCTCGTGCGCGCGGCGCATCCGCAGGCGTTGCTGGTGCTCGCTCCGCGTCATCCGCCGCGCTTCGATGAGGTTGCCCAGAGCCTGCGTTCCGCGGGACTCGAGTTCGTGCGCCGCTCGGGGGCGCCTGCCAGCCCACGCGATGGCGATTGCACGGTGCTGCTGCTCGACTCGCTCGGGGAGCTGCTGGATTTCTATGCGGCGGCCGACGTCGCGTTCGTGGGCGGCAGTCTCGTCCCGATCGGCGGCCACAACCTGCTCGAGCCCGCCGCGCTCGGGGTCCCGATTCTCACCGGCCCCAACAACTCCAACAGCGAGGAGATCGCGCGGCTCCTGATCGCGCGTGGCGCCGCGGAAGTGGTGCATGATGGGGCGCAGCTTGGGGCACGTGTCAGTGCGCTGCTCGCCGATCCGGCAGAGCGCGAGCGCATGGGCGCCGCCGGTCGCGCCTCGGTCGAGAGTAATCGCGGCGCGCTCGAGAAGCTGCTCGCCCTCATCGAGCCGCTGCTGGACCCACCCCGGGAAATCCCTCCTGGGGGGACCTCGGGTGGAGTGTGATGCGCCCCGCCGAATGTATTTGCTAGTGCTTGCCCTGCGGCCGCTGTGGCGGCGGGGTGGTCGCAGGTGGCAACGGCTGGCTCGGCGGCACCGTCGGTGAGACGGACTCCGGGGTCGCGACCGGCGGCGAGGTTGGCGCATTCACCGTCAGCCAGTTGTTGAGCTCGGCGAGCTGGGTGCGGTCGAGATTGCCGGCCGCGAGGCGCAGCTGCAGCACGCTCACGATGTAGTCGTAGCGCGCGGTGGCGTAGTCGGTCTCCGCCTGCACCAGCAGCCGCCGCGCGTTGAGCACGTCGACCGAGGTGCGCGTCCCCACCTCGTAGCCCGCTTCCGTCGCTTTGAGTGAGGTCTGGTTGGACTCGACCGCCTGCCGCAACGCCTGCACCCGTGCGATCCCGGTGATCACCCCGAGATAGGCATCGCGCGCCTGGCGCTCAGTGGCGCGCGAGCTCTGCACGACCCCTTCCTTGGCCGCGATCCACTGGTACTCCGCCTGGCGCACCTTCGACTGGGTAAAACCGCCACTGTAGATCGGCAGCGTGAACTGCAGGCCGATCTGGCGGTCGTTCACCTTACTGTCGACGTTCGAGAAGCGCTGGCTCTCGAAGATCTGGTCGGAGCTGGTGTAGTTCCACGAGCGACCCGCGACCAGGTCGAGGGTCGGCAGGTGTCCGCCCTGTGCCACATGCACGTTCTCGCGGGCAATATCGGCCGACAGACGG
>JAFAVO010000169.1 GCA_019242385.1 Gammaproteobacteria bacterium
CTGCCTTCGAGCAGCGCGCGACGCTTACCAGCCGCCACCTGCCGGGTGAGCTCGATGCGGCGCTCGAGGAGTGCCTGGAGCGGCTCGACCGCGGCGAGCTGCGCGTGGCCGAGCCGCGCGCGGGCGGTTGGGTCGTGAACGAGTGGCTCAAGAAGGCGGTGCTGCTCTCCTTTCGGGTACGCGAGAACCGCCTGGTGGATGGGGTCTACACCCGCTTTTACGACAAGGTGCCGCTCAAATATGCGGGCGCGAGCGAGGAGGAGCTGCGTAGCGGCGGAGCGCGCATCGTGCCGCACGCGCTGGTGCGGCGCGGCGCCTACATCGGCCCCGACGTGGTGCTCATGCCGAGTTACGTCAACATCGGCGCGTGGATCGGCGCGGGCACCATGGTCGACACCTGGGCCACGGTCGGCTCGGGTGCCCAGATCGGCCGCAACGTGCATCTCTCGGGCGGTGTGGGCATCGGTGGGGTGCTCGAGCCGCTGCAGGCAGCCCCGACGATCATCGAAGATGAGTGCTTCATCGGTGCCCGTTCCGAGATCGTCGAGGGCGTCATCGTCGGCGCGGGGTCGGTGATCTCCATGGGTGTCTTCATCGGCCAGAGCACTCGGATTTACGATCGCACCACCGGTGCGATCCTGCGCGGCCAGGTTCCGCCGGGCTCCGTGGTGGTACCCGGCACCTTGCCGGCGGCCGATGGCCGCTACGGGCTCTACTGCGCCGTGATCGTCAAACGGGTGGATGCCCAGACCCGAGCCAAGACTTCCATCAACGAGCTGTTGCGCAGCGCCGACTCTTCTCTTTAACCATATGTCTCCCCGCGGGCGGGCCTGCCTCGCCCGGGTGCGGCGCCAGGCGCGCTGCAACCGCTGTGTGACCGCCATGCGACTGACCGCGTAACCGGCGGCCACTCAGAATCCTGGCCGTGCATGAGTACGGCATCCGGCAAGGGTCGATGTGGGAGCTGCGGCAAATGAGCAACAGGATCTTGGGTAAACGCGGGCTCGGCCTGGTATTCGCGGCGCTCGCCGCCGCCTCGGCGCCGGCACTCGCACAGCAGAAGACCGGGCCCGGCCTCAGCGGTGATGACAGCCTCACCTGGAAGGGCATCACGCTCTACGGGGTCATCGACGTCGGTATCCAGTACGACACGCACATGGCGCCCTTCACGCCTTTCCGGCCGGCCGCGAGCGGCAACATCGTGCGCCCGTTCAGCCGGGAGTCGGTGATCGGTGTGACCCCGAGCAACATGGGGCAGTCGCGCGTCGGCCTGCAGGGCATCGAGGCGCTGACCGATGAGTGGTCGGCGGTTTTTCAGATCGAGACTTTCTTCAACCCGCAGTCCGGCGAGCTCGCCAATTCGCTCAAGTCCCTGGCGGTGAACAATGGCGTACCTCTCGCCAAGCAGAGCGTAGGGGTCGATGGCAGCTCGGCTGGCCAGGCCTTTCAGACCTCCTGGGTGGGGCTGAGATCGCGGCGCTTCGGCACGCTCACCTTCGGCCGCCAGGTGACCCTGCTGCTGGAGGGCATCATCAAGTACGATCCCAACTACAACGCTTCGGCCTTTGGCCTCCTCGGTGCCTCGAACACCTACTCCGGCGCCGGCTCGCAGGAGAACAACCGCCTGGATTCGACCGCGAAGTACCAGGTGAGCCTCGGCGATCTATTGCGCCTCGGGGCGCTGTACAAATTCAACGGCGCCAGCGGCTCGGCTAACACCGCCTTTCAGGGCAACCTCGGGCTCGACTTCGGGCACGCCTCGCTCGATGGCTACTACTCCAAAGTCGACAGTGCCATCACCGCGACCTCGCTGAGCACGTCGCAGGTCGCCAAGCTCCCCACCCTCGGCTATTCGGTGTCGGACTCGCTGGCGGCGACGGTGTCGGACAACACCGCCTATGCGCTCATGGGCTTGTACGGTTTCGAGCGCCTCAAGCTGTTCGCCGGTTACGAGTACATCAAGTGGCAGAATCCCAAGACGCCCCTGAGCGCCGGGTTCATCAACATCGGCGGATACGTTCTGGCGTTCGTCAACAACACCGCCTACGACAACTCGAAGATAGTGCAGGTCTACTGGACCGGCCTGCGTTACGCCGTGCTTCCGCACCTCGAGCTGATCGGCGCCTGGTATGGCGTGCACCAGAGCGCCTACGGCACGGGATCGCAGGCGGGCTGCTCGAGCAACGCGCACAGCACCTGCAGCGGCAGCCTCGAGGCCTTCTCGCTGGCCGCCGATTACCGCTTCAACGTGCACTTCGACGCCTACGCGGGCGCCATGTACAGCGGCGTGCACGACGGCCTGGCGAGCGGCTACCTGTCCACGACCAACATCAACCCGACGATCGGCGTGCGCTACAAATTCTAGAGCCCGCACGCGCCGCGCTGGGCGGCTGCCGCCGCGCGGCGTCAGCGATTCGAGAGGCGCACCACCCGCGCCGCCTTGCGCGTCGCCCCGCCGCTGCGCGCTTCTCGCAGAATCAGCCGGAAATGGCGCGCGGCGCGCGCCTGCACCTCGGCGTCGAAGTCGCGGTAGGTGCGGATCAGCTCTCGGCCAAAGGCCGTGAGTGTCGCCCCACCGCCCCGGCGGCCGCCCTGGGCGGTGACCGCGACGCGCTCGCGGAAGCAATGGTTGAGGCTGTCGAGCAGCTGCCAGGCACGGCGGTAGCTCATGCCGAGCTCGCGGGCCGCCTGCGAGAGCGAGCCGCCCCGGCCGATGTGCTCGAGCAACTCTATCTTACCGGGGCCGAAGGCGCCCTCCGGGCCGAGCTCGACACGGAAGCGGATCGCTGCTTTGGTCATGACGGGGGCATCCGCCGCAATGCTAGCGCGGCCGGCGCCGCGGGCGATAGCGCGGCCGGCAATGTTGCGCTACAGTCCTTACGCTATATACCCCTGAATATAACGAACCGGGTCTGCGACACATGCGGCGCTTCTGACGCCTGCTCGAGCAATGGCATGTACGGCGTTGGCATCCGCTACCGCTTCTAAAGGGTCTGAGGCCGGCGCAGGGTGCGCGTGCGGCGCAGGGAAGCGCCCGGCCTCAGGCGCGCTTACTTGAGCGGATCGCTGCGGCTCAACACTCTCTGGAACATGGCGATGACCGCCGGCTCGGGCCGGTGAATGGGTGGCAGCGCCTGGTAGTTTTCCCAACCGCCACCGAGACTGCGGTACAGCTCGATGAAGTCCTCGGCAGCGGCCACCTGCGCCCCGGTGAACTGCTCTTCGATGTCGTATTCCTGCCGCTGCGCATCGACCAGGTTCAGATAGTCGGTAAGACCGCGCTCGTAGCGCTCGTTGGCGAGTGTCACCGCCCGCTGGCTGGCGATGAGTGCGGTCTCCAGCTTGCC
>JAFAVO010000176.1 GCA_019242385.1 Gammaproteobacteria bacterium
ACACACGAAAGTGGAAACCCGGGGTGATGAAGAGCCGGGTCTCCCCGTGCCAGGGGGCAAGTGCCACCTGGCCCTGCGTCTCCTCCCCGGGCCTTGCCGCAGCGCTCGCTGCGAGCGCCGCTGACTCGAGCGCGCGCGCGACCGTCGTTCCCACCGCCACCACGCGCCCACCCGCTGCGCGCGCGGCGGCGATCGCGGCGCAGGCTGACGCCCCGACCACCGCGCGCTCGGGGTGCAGCACGTGTGCGCGCACATCATCGGTGCGCAGCGGTTGGAAAGTTCCTGCCCCGACGTGCAGCGTGATGCTGGTGCGACGCACGCCCCGTGCCGCGAGCGCCTCGGTGAGCGCCGCGTCGAAGTGCAGACTCGCGGTGGGGGCCGCCACCGCGCCCGGCTCGCGCGCAAAGATGCTCTGATAGCGCTGCCGATCGATCGCCTCGGGCGGCCGATGGATGTAGGGCGGGAGCGGCGTCTCGCCGAATTGCTCGAAGAACTCGAGCGCCGGCGCCGGCAACTCGATGCGCCACAGCTCCGCCTCGCGCGCCAGCACGCGCACGACACCCCCCGCGGTCGCCACCTCGAGTGCCGGACGGATCGGCTTGCTGGCGGCGAGCTGCGCCAGGGCCTGCGTTCCCTCGAGTGCACGCTCGAGGAAGATCTCCACGCGTCCGCCGGATGGCTTCCTGCCGATGAGCCGGGCGGCGATGACACGCGTGTCGTTGACCACCAGAAGGTCGCCCGCCCGCAGCTCGAGCGGCAGATCACGTATCGTGCGATCGCGCGGTGCCCCGCTCACTGCATCGAGCACCAGCATACGGGCCGCGGAACGCTCGGGCAGCGGCTGCTGGGCTATCAGATCGGCAGGCAGGTGATAAGCGAAGTCCTGACGGCGCACAGCCGCATGTTACACGCCGTGCGTAAGCGCCCCCGCGGCCCTATACTGCTGCAGCCTCTCGATGCCCGAGTGGCGGAATTGGTAGACGCAGCGGACTCAGTCGAAACAACTTGAGCCCCCGGGGAGAAATCCGCGGGGTGAAGCCCGTCAAACTCGGTGAAGGCCCTGGAGCGCTGCGCGCTCGAGCTCACGCCGAGCCAAGCCCTGCGGCTGCGGGGAAGGTGTAGAGAGCAGACGGCGGGCACCTAAGGCCACGCGGCTACGGTGAAGGCGTGCTCCAGACCACGAACCCGAGGTTGCCGAGGAGGCCCGGGGCGGCGAAAGCCGAAGTGGCACGAAAATCCGCCGCCCTGAAAAGCGTGTCGGTTCGACTCCGACCTCGGGCACCATCGGATTCGCCTTCGTGGGACCAACCGCACGATGAAATTCTGTAGCCAGTGTGGCGCGCCAGTGCGCCTTTCCATCCCTGCGGGGGACAACCTGGCGCGGCACGTGTGTGATGCCTGCGGCTCGATCCACTATCAGAACCCGCGTCTGGTGGTCGGCTGCGTACCCGACTACGAAGGTCGCATCCTGCTCTGCCGGCGCGCCATAGAGCCGCGGCGTGGCTACTGGACGGTGCCGGCAGGGTTCATGGAGAACGGCGAGACGCTGCAACAGGCGGCGGCACGCGAGTCGCGCGAGGAGGCGCTCGCAGAGGTGGCCATCGGCTCGCTGCTCTCGGTGGTGCACGTGCTGCACGCCGAGCAGGTGCACGTGTTCTTCCGCGCGACGCTGCAGGGGGCGAGCTATGCCGCGGGGCCCGAAAGCCTGGAGGTGGCGTTGGTCGCACCAGAGGACATTCCCTGGGCTGAGATCGCCTTCCCGAGCACCGATTTCACGCTGCGCCGCTATCTCGAGGACCGCGCCGCCGGGCGCGAGCCCTATCATTTCACCACCTTCGATCGACGGCTTTCGTCGCCTCCGCCGCATAAGTGACGCCCCCTTCGGGCACGTGCGCCTGCGCGGGGCCTGCTGCCAGTGATTCACGCCCGGCGCACGGGCATGGCACAATTACCAGTCGCGCGCGGCTCAGCGGACGCCGCTGAGGTGCGCCGGCGCATCCCTGGCTGAGGAACCCAATGACTTTCGTCGTCACAGAAAACTGCATCAAGTGCAAGTACATGGATTGCGTCGAGGTCTGTCCGGTCGATTGCTTCCACGAGGGCCCTAACTTTCTCGCCATCGATCCGGATGAGTGCATCGATTGCACTCTGTGTGAGCCCGAGTGTCCGGTGGAGGCGATCTTCTCCGAGGAGGAGCTGCCCGCGGGACAGGGCCAGTTCAAGCAGCTGAATGCGGAGCTCGCCAAGCAGTGGCCGGTGATCACCGAGAAGAAAGCGGCGCCGCCCGACGCCAAGGAATGGGAAGGCAAGCCGGAGAAGCTCAAACTGCTCGAGCGCTGAGGCCGCGCCGGTCAGCTTCAGGGCAATGCGGGTCGAGGCAACGCGGGTCAGCCGCCCCGGGCAAGCGGGTTACTTGGCGTCCTTCAGGTGCTGCGCGAGCACATCGGGCGGCACATAGCCGGGCAGCATCTCCCCGTTGGGCATGATGATCGCCGGGGTCCCCTCGAGCGCAAAGTCCTGGCCGAGCGCATAGCTGCGCGCTACCGGATTGTTGGCGCAGGGCTTGGTCTTGAGCTCCTGGCCGAGCTTGGCGAGTGTCAGCGCCGCGTTGCGGTCGGGCGAGCACCACACCTGCTCCGCCTTGGTCCATGCCTGCGTGTTGGGACCGGTGCGCGGATACAGCAGGTAGCGCACGCGGATGCCGAGGCGGTTGTAGGCGGCCATCTGACTGTGGAGCTTGCGGCAATACGGGCAGTCGACGTCGGTGAACACGGTGACGGTGTACTTGGGATCGGTGGGACCGAAGACCAGCATATCGTCCTCGGGAAACGCCGCGACTGCCTTGGCGCGCAGCTCGCGGCGGTGCTGCTCGGTGAGATTGGCATTGCTCGCGAGCTCGACCAGATCGCCGGTGAAGGCGTATTTGCCATCGGTGGTCACATAAACGATGTCGGCGCCACGGGTGAGCTCGTAGATGCCCGCCACCGCGGTCGGACGCAGCTCCTCGGGGCGCGCGCCCGGAATGTGGGC
>JAFAVO010000017.1 GCA_019242385.1 Gammaproteobacteria bacterium
GCGCGGTCACGAGGGCCAGGCGCGCGTCGCGCACATCTACCGCGAACTGCTCGCGGGGAGCGCGATCCGCGAGTCGCACCGGACCTGCAGCCGCGTGCAGGATCCGTACTCGCTGCGCTGCCAGCCGCAGGTGATGGGAGCCTGCCTGGATCTGATGTCGCAGCAGGCGACGACGCTCACCACCGAGGCGAACGCGGTCACGGACAACCCGCTGCTGTTCACCGAGACCGGCGAGGTACTCTCGGGTGGCAACTTCCACGCCGAGCCGGTCGCCTTTGCGGCCGATATCCTCAGCCTTGCCTGCGCCGAGATTGGCTCGCTCGCCGAGCGGCGCATTGCCCTGCTCGTCGATCCAAACATGAGCGGACTGCCGCCCTTCCTGGCCCCCGACAGCGGCGTCAACTCCGGATTCATGCTGCCGCAGGTGACCGCAGCGGCGCTGGTGGCCGAGAACCGCATGCTCTGCCATCCGGCGAGCATCGACAGCATTCCGACCTCGGCGAACCAGGAGGATCACGTCAGCATGGCGACCCACGGTGCGCGACGACTGCTGACGATGACCGGCAACGCGCTCAACATCATCGCCATCGAGCTCCTCGCGGCGTGCCAGGGTATCGACCTGCGGGCGCCGCTGAAGACCTCGCCCAGGCTCGCCACCGTGCACAGCGCGTTGCGCCTCAAGGTGCCCTTCGCCGCCACCGACCGTCTGCTCGCGCCGGACATCGAGGAGGCCGCGGCGACCTTGTGCCGGGCCGAGGTGCAGTCCCAGGCGAGCTCGCTCTTGCCCAGCTACCGCTGATGCAAGGTACACACCTGATGCCAGCGCCGCAGGCGCTCGGGCCTATAAGCGTGCCGAATAGACACCATAGCCATCTTTTATAGTCGAAACGCGCCGACAGCCCGGCCGTGGCGCCGGGTCGCGCGGTCTCTGGCGGGTGTGCGTTTCGGTGCGGCCGCGCGGTGCGCGGCTCACGCATCGAGCCTCAGGCCGGCGCGCACTCCGCCGGCTTGGCGTCCTCCACCTCGTCGGAGTGCTGCTCGCGCTTGATGCGCTCGTAGATCTCCTCGCGGTGCACGGCGACGTGTTTAGGCGCATTGATTCCGACGCGCACCTGGTTCCCTTTGACCCCCAGAACCGTGATGGTCACGTCGTCACCAATCATGACGGTCTCGCCGACACGTCGTGTAAGAATGAGCATCTTCCATACCCTCTGCCGTTCTAGTTTTAGGTTTACGGAGGCGATGCAAGTTCGCCACCAGCCCCTTCTTTTTGTTTGTGAAGCGTACTGTAATCCAGCGTACGCGGAAACGGGAACAAAAGAAAATGCTAACTGCACGCGTCGGGCCTGGCTTGAACGCTCGCGTCATCGGCGGCAGGGATGGCCGGTCGCAACAGCTCTTGCAGCGCCGCAGCCACCGCCACCGCCGTCGGCCCGAGGATCAGGTGCACACAATCGCGGCGCGGGAAAGCCATACCGCGCACGGCAAATGCTGCAAGCGCCGCGCGATCGAGCCGCGCGGCGTCCTCGATCTCGATGCGCAGACGTGACGCGGCCGGCATGACGCTGCGCACATTGCCGCCTCCACCGAGTGCGCGCAACAGCGCGCTGGTATCGCCGCGCCACTCCACGGCGGGCGTCTGTGCGGTAACCGTCCCGACGGCGCGCGGCGAGGCGGCGCTGGTGTTCAACGCCGCGCGGATCTCACCGGCGAGCTGATCGGCGGTCGTGCCGACGACCACCTGCAGCGTCTCGGGCGAAGGCCGCACGAGACCGCGCGCACCGAGCCGCCGCAGCGCGTCGGCGTCGATGGCGCTTTGATGGCTCACCGACAGGCGCAACCGTGTCGTGCAGGCATCGACCGAGCGCAGGTTGTCGCGACCGCCGAGCGCTGCGATCCAGGCCGCAGGTCTCGCGGCCGCAGCGACCGCGACCGTGACGCCCGCCCCCTCGCCCGCCTCACGGCCGGGTGTCTTGAGGTCGAAGCGCACGATCACCAGGCGGAACAGCACGTAGTAGAGCGCAAAGTAGAGCGCACCGACCGGCAGCAGCCGCAGCGGCTGCGTCGCGCGGCTGTAGTTGAGGAGGTAGTCGAAGAGTCCCGCCGAGAAGCCGAAACCAAGCCGCACGTGCAGCGCATCCATGATGATGAAGGCGAGCCCGGTGAGCAGCGCGTGCACCGCATACAGCGCCGGAGCGAGGAACATGAAGGTGAACTCGATCGGCTCGGTGACGCCGGTCAGTATGGAGGTGAGCGCAATCGAGCCGAGGAGACCGCCCACCGCCCGCCGCCGCTCGGGCCGCGCACAGTGGTACATCGCCAGGCATGCCGCCGGCAGCCCAAACATCATCACCGGGAAGAACCCGGCCATGAAGATGCCCGCGCTCGGGTCGCCGGCAAAGAAGCGCTTCAGGTCACCGGTGACCCCGTGATAGTCCCCGAGCAGGAACCAGGCGATGTTGTTGATGATGTGGTGAAGCCCGGTCACGATCAGCAGCCGGTTGAGTACCCCGTAGGCGAAGAGCCCGAAGTCCCCGGCATCGAGCACCGAGTGGCTGAGCGCAGCCATGCCGTGCTCGAGGTGTTGCCACTGCGTGCCGAATGCCAGGGCGAGCGCGAGGCCGCCCAGACCGCTGACGATCGGTACGAAACGCCGCCCGCCGAAGAAGCTCAGGTAACTCGGCAATGTGATGTTGTAGAAGCGGTTGTAGAGGACACCCGCCATCAGCCCGGACAGAATGCCGACCGGCACGCTGAGCTTGGAGAGCTCCGCGGACTTGTAGGCGGCGACGGCGAGATCGCGCGCGCGGTCGCTGAGGCCGACGAGCTCCTGCGGCGGCACGCCGATCAGCACCTCGGCACCCTTGGTGGCGACCAGGTAGGCCACGACGCTCGCGAGGCCGGCGGCGCCGTGATTCTCGCGGGCGAGCCCGACGCCTACACCGATCGCGAACAGCAGTCCGAGGTTGTTGAATATCGCCTGACCCGCCGTGGCCATCGAGGCGGAATCGAGCAGGTCCGGCTGCCCGAGGCGTAGCAGGAGCCCCGCGATCGGCAGCACCGCGATGGGCAGCATCAGCGCGCCGCCGATTTTCTGTAGGCCGGCGAGCAGCGCTTTCACGGCGGCACGGCCCGAGGTGCGGGCAGGGCCGCAGCGAGCGCGCGCACCGCAGCCGCGTCCGATTGCCGCAGCGCCTCCTCGGCGAATGCGCGGCACTCAGCCAGCGTGACCGCGCCGATGCGCGCTTTCAGCTCCGGAATGACCGCCGGCACCGCCGACAGCTCGGTCACGCCAAGGCCCACGAGGAGCGGCGCGGCGAGCGGCTCGGAGGCGAGCCCACCGCACACGGCGGCGTGGCGTCCGTGCACCCGTGCGCCCTCGGCAGTGCGCGCGATGAGCTGCAGCACCGCGGGGTGCAAGGCATCGACCCGCGCGGCGAGCTGCGGGTGGCCCCGGTCCATCGCAAGGGTGTACTGCGTCAAATCATTGGTGCCGATGGAAAGAAAATCCGCCGCGGCTGCGATGCGCTCGGCAAGCACCGCCGAAGCTGGCGTCTCGATCATCACGCCGAGCTCGATGGGGTCGGTGCGCCCGAGCTCGCGCCGCACCTCCTCCAGCAGGGCACGCGTGGCCTCGACCTCCCCGGGATCGGTGATCATCGGCAGCAGCACCCGGCAGTGAGCGGGTCCGCTGACGGCGAGCACTGCGCGCAGCTGCGTACGCAGCAGCTGCGGCCAGGTGAGGCTGGTGCGAATTCCGCGCAGGCCGAGCGCGGGATTCTCTTCCGGCGCCATCGGCAGGTAAGCGATGGGCTTGTCCCCTCCGGCATCGAGTGTGCGGATGGTAAGCGGGTGCTGCCCGAGCACCTGCGCGATGCTCTGGTATTCCGCGATCTGCTCCGCCTCGCTCGGGGGCGTCAGCCGGTCGAGGAACAGAAACTCCGTGCGTAACAGCCCGCAGCCTTCGGCCCCGTTGCGCATCGCGGCCTGCGCCTCGGCCACCGAGCCGATGTTGGCGAGCACCTCGATGCGTGCACCATCTGCGGTACGGCACTCGCGCTGCGCGGCCGCGGTGAGTGCCGCACGCTGCCGGTCCGTCGCGGCGAGCCGTGCGCGAGCCGCCACGAGTGCGGACTCATCCGGTGCGAGCTCGAGGACCCCACGCGCGGCATCCAGCACGACGTGGGTTCCATCGGCAATCGCGAGGACCTCGGGCCCCAGCGCCACCAGCGTCGGGATGCCCATCGCCGCCGCCAGGATGGCCGCGTGCGAGGTCGCGCCGCCCGCAGCCATGCCGATGCCGGCGATGCGCGCGCCCTCCAGCCCGATCAGCTGTGAGGGGAGAAGCTCGCGCGCGATGAGAATCGCCTGCGCCGGAAGGGCCGTCGGAGGTGCGGCGCCAGGTGCTGCGCCAGGTGCGGCGCCAAGTGCCGTGGCCTCCCCTGCGAGCGCGAGCAGCACCTGCGTCTCGAGGTCGAGGAGGTCATCCACGCGCTCGCGCAGCCGCGGATCGGCGAGCGCCTGCAGGGTAGCGGCGCTCTGGCGCACCGCCGCGCGCCAGGCGAAGCCGGCACTGCGGCCGGCGTCGATCGCAGCGCGTGCCATCGCGAGGAGCTCCGGATCATCGAGGAGCGCCACATGGGCCGCCGCGATCTCACCCGCCGCGTCGCGGCCGTTGGGCGCGGAAGGCGCGGCGAGCGCCCGCCGCTCGAGCCGCGAGCGAACCTCGAAGCGTGCGCGGTCGAGCGCGGCAGTCTCCGTCTCCACCCCGGCGCCGTCCTCGCGCACCTGGATCTCGGGCCGATGCAGCTGAAGTACAGCACCCACAGCGAGCCCGGGGTATGCGGTCACACCGCGCAGAACGCCGGGCGCGCAGGCCGGTTGCGCTGCGGGGGCCACGGGCTGCGCAGACGGGGCACTCACGGGAGATGCCACCACGGCGGGCCGTGACCGGGCCGGCGTTGCGCTCTCGTGCGCCTTGAAGATGGCCGTGAAAGCCTCGAGCGCATGTTGTGCGTCAGGGCCGCTGGCGCGAAGCTCGATCTCCTCGCCGTGCTGGACGCCGAGGCCCATGAGCGCGACCGTGCTGCGCGCGTTGGCCTCGCGCCCGCGCGCGATCAGACGCACGTCGGCGGCGAGCGAGCGCAATGCGCCGGCGAGGAGCGCAGCCGGGCGAGCATGGATGCCGTGCTCGAAGCCGACCCTCAGGCGGCGCACCGCCGCCGCCGGATGGCGAGCCTCAGCGGGTGACGTGGCGACCGCGGGGCTTCGCGCCGCGACGGCCATGAGCCACTCGCCGAGCGCGACGGGACGATCGAGCGCGCGTCCGCTGATCTCACAGTTACTTTCGGTGGTGATGATG
>JAFAVO010000128.1 GCA_019242385.1 Gammaproteobacteria bacterium
ACGCGGAGCTGCGCTACTCAGTGGGTTCCGCGGCGGGGATAAACATGTTGATGCACCAGGATAAGCATGTTGATCCTGTGGGCCAGCCCCACCCCAAGGGCCCCGCCGAACCGATCACCGTCATCCGACAGGGGGCTCAACCCGCCAGGTTGGACTCGACGAACTCCCAGTTCACCAGCGGCCAGAACTCCTTCAGGTACGCAGGCCGGTCGTTGCGGTGATCGATGTAGTACGCGTGCTCCCAGACATCGCACGTGAGCAGCACGACATGACCATCGCGGGCCGGTGTGTTGGCGTTGGAGGTCGTGACGATCTTCAGTGATCCACTGGGGTCCTTCACCAGCCAGGTCCAGCCGGAGCCGAACAGCCCGGTCGCGGCCTTGTCGAACTGCGTCTTGAATGACTCGAATCCCCCGAGACTCGCCAGTGCCTGGCTGAGCTCCTTGCCGGGGCTCTGGCGGCGGGGCGAGAGGCAGTTCCAGAAGAAGTTGTGATTCCACACCTGGGCGGCATTGTTGAAGATGTCACCGGAAGACTCGGCGACCAGCTCTTCGAGCGACGCATCCTCGAACTCGCTGCCCTTGATCAGGGTGTTTACCTTGTCGACGTAGGCCTTGTGGTGCTTGCCGTAGTGGTATTCCAGGGTCTCACGTGACATGTGCGGCTCGAGCGCATCCTGCGCGTAGGGCAGGGGCGGAAGCACGATCGCAGACTGAGTGGTCGCCATGCTCGGGGTCCTCCATGAATGATGTGGCAACGCCGCAGGCCCCGCATGGGCCACGCGCGCACCCATGCTATGGACTCCGATCGGGCGCTGAAGTGCCCAAGGACCGGAGCAAACCGCCCGGGCCTCGCCGCGAAGCGGCGGGCAGGCAGGAGCTGGTCAGAATCCCGCCGTGCCTAAGGACACGGCGTACACCTACTTCTTGTCCACGATGATGATCGGATCGAGAGGCACATAGCCGTCGACCATCACGGTGTACTTGTAAGCCGGTGGATCATTCTCATCGCGCAGCTCCAGCGTACCTTCGAAGTGCTCGACTTCGTTCGGCGGTACTTTTGGCTCCTGGAACGGCCAGGTCGGATCGCCCGTGCCCGCAATCAGTGCGAACCGCAGGCTGAAGTCGTACTTGCTGTCCCACCTCAACTTGTCTGCCTTCTGACCGCGCGCGTGTCCGGCTCCTGGTGCGCACACGATGGCGCTGTTCGCTATGTCGATGCGGAACGATGTGGTTTTCATGGTTTGTCCTCCGATTGTCAGAGTTTATTTCGGCGACGCCGGCTGCGGCCCCTGCCCCCGCGCCAGCAGATGTTGAAAGCGGCCGTCGGCTCGCAGACTGGCGAAATCCGGAGCCGCACGCACCAGTTGCAGGGGATAACCCAGCTCCACCGCGCGCCCGAGTGACTCCAGGGCGGCTGCCTGGTCGCCGAGCTCGAGCGATGAGAGCGCCAGGTAGTAGCGCACGTTGGGATCATCGGGACTCAGCTGCAACGCCTGGCGGGAATAGCGACCGATGTCTGCGCCAGCGTGCATGCGGGCACTGTAATGACCGAGCTGGCTCCAGGTGATGGCGTCGCGCGCGTTGACTGCGAGGCTCTTCTGCGCCAGTTCGATGGCCCGGCGGTAGTTGCTCTGCGCCTCGGCGCGGCTGCCCTCGATCTGCCACAGCGCATCCGCGAGGTTGCCCCACATGCGGTGATCCTGCGCAGACAGCTCGGTGGCATGCGTGAACATGCGGGCTGCATCGGCGTAGCGGCCGAGGAAATAGTAGACGGTCCCGGAGTTGGAATAGGCACTGCTGCCGGGCTCGAGCGACAGGGAGCGCTCGAAGGCCCTGGCGGCGCCCGGGAAATCGCCGGAGAGCTCGAGCGCGGCGCCGAGGTTGTTGAATGCCAGCGCGCTGGCGGGAATGAGCTCCGTGACCCGACGATAGGTGTCGATGGCAGCGCTGGTTCGGCCGTGACGGAAGAGAAAATTGCCCAGGGCGTTCTGTGCTTCCCAGTAAGTAGGCTCGACCTCGATCGCCTTGTGGAAGGCGCGCTCGGCATCGGCGCCGCGATGCTGCGAGTCCAGCGCCTCGCCGAGCCCGATGTAGCCGTCGGCATTGTCCGGATCCTCGCTGATGGCATCGCGGTAGATGGCGGCGGCCTGCTCGTAGCGGCCACTCACCAGGTAGAGGTGCGCGAGCGCCGACGACACTTCCCGCAGTGACGGATCGAGCTTCAGAGCCTGGCCGCACTCACTCTCCGCCTGGGGGATCAGCGCCGAGTCGCGCTTGCGGTCGTAGCCCAGGGCGTAGCGCTCGCACAAGCCGGCATGTGCGAGCGCAAAGTTCGGGTCCTCGGCCAGCGCGGCGCGAAAGCTGTCACCTGCCTGTTCGAGGGAGGAAGCCCCCGCCGGGCCCTGAAGCTGCGCCAGCCCAGCGAGATACAGATCGAAGGCCCGGACGTGCGTGGTCGGGGGCTGTGCCGTGTGCTGTGCCAGGTCACTGGACAGCACGACGCGCAGCGTGCCGATGATCGAGCGCGCGAGCTCGTCCTCGATCGCCATCAGGTCCTGCCAGGTGCGGTTGTAGGTCTGCGACCAGACGTCATACCCGGAGGTGCCATCGATCAGCTGCGCGGTGACGCGCAGCCGGTCGCCCTCGCGATGCACGCTGCCTTCGAGGATGTGCCGCACCCCGAGAGTCTGGGCGATGGTGCGCGCATCGGCGTTGCGGTTACGAAATGCGAATGCGGAGGTGCGCGCGGCCACGCGCACGCCGGGCAATCGGGCCAGACGTGCCGAAAGCTCCTGTGCCAATCCATCGCCGAGATACGCGCTGCTGCCATCGGGGCTCATATCGAGTAGCGGCAGTACCGCGATCGTGCGCAGTGGCTGGACCACCACCACTCCGGCTCCGCGCGCGGGCTCGCCGCTGCCGGCGGGCTTGGGATTGCGCAGGTAATGCGTGATGGCGAACGGTGCCGCGAGGAGTGTCGTGATGATCAGCAGCGCGCCGATCCACGCCAGGGGAGGCGGCGATGCGGTGCTGGCCGAGGCGGCCGGGGCGGCCTGGCCGGCCCCGGGCGGCGCCGCGGCCGATGTGTCAGACGCCGGAGCAGGCTCGGCAGCGGCCTCCTGGGGCTTCATCCAGTAGGGCAGCTCCTGAGCAGGTAACTGTCGGCGCCGGTCCTTGAGCGGACGCACCGTCGCGACCATGCGGTAGCCGGTGCCTCGCACTCCAGCAATGTAACGGGGCGCGTGCGGATCATCGCCGAGGGCATCGCGCACCAGCTTGACCCGCTGGCTGATCGTCTCTGGCGTAATGACGAGGCCGGGCCAGACGCGGGCGGTCAGCTGATCGAAGGTCACCACATCGGGGGCGCTGCGCGCGAGCGTTACCAGCAACTGGAACGACAGGTGCGG
Source organism: Gammaproteobacteria bacterium (assembly GCA_019242385.1). Taxonomy (GTDB): domain Bacteria; phylum Pseudomonadota; class Gammaproteobacteria; order Steroidobacterales; family Steroidobacteraceae; genus 13-2-20CM-66-19. The sequence goes on from JAFAVO010000128.1 coordinate 3,410, forward strand.
CAGCGCTATATCGGTGCCGGCCCGCGCCACGCGCCGCTGCCCGAGGTCGATGATGAGATCGTCGACCTGGTACCCCGCTGCCTCCGGGGCCGTTGCGGCTGAGTCGTTGTTTTCCATCCCCGGTGCCATCTTTCCGGGTAGACGCACACTGCGCGGAGGTATCGCGCCGATCTTACGCCGGAACAGGCTGGGACGCGCTTCGGCACAGCCGCGGGTGCGCCACCCGCCCAGGAGGACCTCCCGGGCGGGGGCGGGCTCAGCCATCTGCGTGGCAAGCTCACTTGCTCAGCATGGCGATGGTGGTGGCGTCCTTGTTGGGCCCGCGGTGCACGGCCGTGAGCAGCGGGTTATTCACCTTGGCGACTGCATCGGCCATGGCCGCGTCATAGCAGCTTCTCCACTCCTCGTAAGCAGCGATGCCGATGTGTGGTCCGTCGCACACCGAGCGGGCCGCTCCCTTCAGCCGCTCGTAGAGCTTGATCGCACCGTCGATGGTCGAGAGGTTCAGGTCACGGTAGTTCACGGTCACACTGCGGCTCGTGGCAACGGGGGGCCTCGCGGAGGCCTCCGATGTGCCGAGCAGGCAGACGACCGAGGTGAATGCGACGGACCACAGGGAAGAGTGCTGAATCGACTTGAGTTTCATGGCGGTTCTCCGGTTTGACCGCAGGCAAGGTATGCACCAGGCACCCACCTCGCATGAAATCCGCCTGAAGACCGCATGAAGCTTCGTGAAGCTTCGGTGATGCTTCGCTCCGAGGCTCAAACCTTGGGTGAAGTCCAGCCTGGAAACGGTCCAGGAGCATCGACGCAATTCAGCGCGTATCGACACCTCGTGCCGTACCGATGAGCAGCACGTCCGCCGGGCGTACGGCGAAGAGCCCCACCGTCACGACACCGCAGATCTGGTTGAGCTCACGCTCCAGGGCCGGTGGGTCATCGATTACGAGCCCATGGACATCCAGGATGTAATTACCGTTGTCGGTGGTGAAGCCCTGCCGCCACACGGGGCGCCCGCCGTGCGCAGTGAGCGCGCGGCTCACCAGCGCACGCGCCATCGGGATCACCTCGACCGGGAGGGGAAAGCGACCGAGAGTAGCCACGATCTTGCCGTCGTCGACGATGCACACGAAACGGCGCGCCGCCGAGGCGATGATCTTCTCGCGCGTGAGCGCGCCGCCGCCGCCTTTGATCAGCTGGCGCGCCGGATTCGCCTCATCGGCGCCATCGATATAGAGCGCCAGGTCGGAGAGCTCGTTCAGATCTGCGATCGCCACCCCTGCCGCTCGCAGCCGCGTGCTGCTGTCGTCGGAGCTGGAGACTGCCGCACGCACCAGCCCGGGCCGTGTCGCGAGTGCTTCGATGAGGAATTTGACGGTCGAACCGGTGCCGACGCCGATGATCGAGTCCTTGGGCACCAATTCGAGGGCCGCGAGTGCGGCGCGCCGTTTCTTTGCATCGGTATCCGCCACCATCGTCTGCCCACCAACGGAATCACGAGTTCCAGAAACGACTGTGCCCGCTTCATGGCGGGCACAGTCTTCGAATTCGACCCGGCGGCCACAGTGAGTGGCCGCCGAGTTAAGGCCTATTTCTTCTTGGCTGCTTTCTTCTTGGCCTTCTTCTTTGCCTTCGCCATGTTGGCTCTCCAATTGACGGGTTAGTCCGGGGTCCGAGTATATACACGGGAATCCAAATTACAAGCGAGCGCCTCTCTCATCCGCTCGTGCAGCAGTGAGCGAGAGCATCTGCACGCAGTCATCGAGCATGCGCTCGAGCGGCGCGCAGCACTCGTGCGCATCACTCGAGCGAGAGAATGAAGTTCCAGTGCGCGCTCTCCACCGGCATCACCGATAACCGGTTTCCCGGCCGCAGCAACACCAGACCCGCGAGCTCCTTGCGCGCGTGCGCGCGCAGCTCCTCGAGGGAGATCGTGCGCGCCAGGCGGCGTTTCAGCTGCACGTCCACCATGAACCACCGCGGCTTCTGCCGATCGCTGCCGGGGTCATAGTGCTCGTCCTTGCGATCGAAGGCAGTGGGATCGGGGTAGCCTTCCTTGACGATCTGCATGATGGCGACGATGCCCGGTATCTCGGTGCTCGAGTAATAGAGAAAGGCCTGATCGCCGCGCCGCATCTGATCGCGCAGCATGTTGCGCGCCTGGTAATTGCGCACGCCGTCCCAGCTGGTCGTGCGCCGCGGCGCTGCGGCCAGATCCTCGACGCTGAAGCTCGTCGGCTCGGTCTTCATCAGCCAGTACTGCATCGAATCACCCCCCGTTCGGTCACCACGGCGTCCAGGAGTACGTCGTGCGCCGCGGCCTCGATGCGCTCTACCTCCTGAAACGCATAAGCGAGGCCCACCAGGCGCGGCGCGTGCCAGACCCTGCGCAGATTGCGAAACGCAAAGGCACGATCGTAGAAGCCTCCGCCGGTACCGAGGCGCACGCCGCGGCGGTCGAACCCCACGAGCGGCACGAACACGACATCGAGCCAGCGGGCGCCGAGTGACGCATCGCCGGGTGGCTCGGCGATACCGAGACTGTTGTAGCTCCAGCGCTCCTGCTTTGGCAGGAAGCGCATCGCGCCCGACTCGCGCCGCCGATCGATACGCGGCAGGAACACGCGGCAGCCGCGTGTCTCGGCGAGCGCAATGAGCGGTGCCGCATCCAGCTCCCACGGCAGCGCTGCGTACAGGGCGATGCGCGCACCACTCTGCAGGTGCAGGAGCCGATCGGCGTTGCGCGCGACGCAGCCTGCGCTATGTGCGCGCTGCTGCGGGGCCACCTGCCGGCGGAGCGCATTGAGGCGCGCCCGCAGAGCTCTGCGGGCGGCCTTCAACGAGGAGGATTCAGGTAGCGCCACCCGCTGGTGCCGGTGCGAACCGTTGCTCTCGAACCAGAGCAACAAGTGGGACGAGCTGCGGCAGGTAAGGCTTTCCGCTCGAAGGCGGACTTGCACAGCGCTGCGCGCAAGCCTGAGGTCCCGAGGGTGTTTCAATTAGGGTCCGAGGTAACCCGGCCCGCTTGTCGAACACCGCAGGCGACGCCACGAGCACTTTACACCAATTGAGCGTGCCTTAGGCGCTCGAGCGCGTCACAGCTCCAGCTGCTGGCTCTTTCCCAGCGCGCCCTCGACGCGCTCACGCAGCGCGCGCACCCGCTGACCGACGCCATTGTCGAGCCTCGACTCGCGATCCTTGCCCTTGAGAAATTCGTGCGCGAGGTTGAGCGCAGCCATCACGGCGATACGGTCCATGCCGACGACGCGCCCGTTGTCGCGGATCTCGCGCATGCGCGCATTGAGGAACTCCGCCGCATCGAGCAACGCGGAACGCTCGTCGTAAGGGCACGCGATCACGTACTCCTTTTCCATGATGCGTACGCTGACCCGGGCCTGGTCCTGCTGCGTCATGCCCCGTGCTCGAGCGTCTTGAGCCGGCCGATCATGGCCTCGACGCGTGTACGCACCTGCTCATTCTTGTGCATGAGCGCGGCCCGCTCGCCGGCGAGTGACTCGTGGCGGGCGCGCAGTGCGCGGTTCTCCTCGCGCAGATGCTCGACCGTGGCGAGCAGCTCATCGATGCGTTTGCCGAGACGCGTGAGCTCGAGATCAAGTTGTGTTTTTGTAGTATCGCTCATGCCAGGACTATAGAGCCGCGTTCTCGACGCGGTCAATCACGGCCAGCGATTATAATGAGCCTGCCGGTCATGATTGCGCCTGACTACCAGTACATCGAGCAGCTCCTGCAACAGGAGCGCTCACTTGCCGACCCCGCCGAGGCACACGGCACGCTGGCCGGGTGCCTGTGCGCCACCAGCGGTTATCGCCTCGAGGACTGGGTGCGCGAGATCCTCCCCGAGGGGCGCGGCGCACCGCAGACCAGCGCCGCACTCGGGGAGTTGTTCAACGCGACGACCGCGGCGCTCCTGCACCCTGACATGGAGTTCGAGCTGCTGCTGCCGGCGGATGAGCAGTCCATCGAGGTGCGCACCGCCGCGCTCGCCCAGTGGTGCCAGGGCTTTCTCTACGGCCTGGGCGCTGGAGCCATCACCGATGCCACGGTCCTGCCTGGGGATGTGGGCGAGATCGTGCGCGACTTGACCGAGATCAGCCGTGCCGGTGTCGACGCCTCCCAGGAAGCAGAATCCAACGAGGCCGCGTACACCGAGCTGGTCGAGTTCGTCCGCGTGGGCGTGCAGCTGTTGTTCGAAGAGCTCGCCGCGCTGCGCTACCCGCCGGCACCGGCACCGGCACCGCTGCACTGAGGGCAAAACTATCCATGGCGAGGGATGAGTTCGCGCGCCGCCGGCGCCAGCTGATGCGCCTCATGGGGCGCGACTCGATCGCGGTGCTTCCGGCAGCGCCCGTCAGGCACCGCAATGCCGATGTCGAATACCCGTTCCGCCAGGACAGCGACTTCCACTATCTGACCGGATTCGGTGAGCCCGAGGCGGTGGCGGTGCTCGTGCCCGGCCGTGCCCAGGCGGAGTACATCCTGTTCGTACGCGACCGCGATCCCGCACGCGAGACCTGGGACGGCCGGCGCGCGGGTCCTGCAGGCGCCGCGCGCGACTACGGGGCCGATGATGCGTTTCCCGTGACCGATATCGATGAGATCCTCCCCGGGCTTCTCGAGAACCGCACCCGCGTCTACTACAGCATGGGGGTGTACCCGGACTTCGATCAGCGCGTGCTCGGCTGGGTGAACGGGCTACGCACGCAGGCCAAGAACGGTCGCCACCCTCCGCAGGAGTTCGTGGCGCTCGATCACGTGCTGCACGACATGCGGCTGTACAAGTCCCGCGGCGAGCTCGAGCTGCTGCGGCGCGCGGCGCAGATCGCAGGGCAGGCGCACGTGCGTGCGATGCGCTTCTGCCGGCCCGGAGCCACCGAGTTCCAGGTGATGGCGGAGCTGCTGCACGAGTTCCGCCGACATAATGCGGACACCGCCTATCAGCCGATCGTGGGCGGCGGCGCCAACAGCTGCATTCTGCATTACCGCGAGAACGACAAGCCGCTCGCGAGCGGTGATCTGCTGCTGATCGATGCGGGGTGCGAGTGCGAGTGCTACGCCTCCGATGTCACGCGCACCTTGCCGGTCAATGGGCGTTTTACGCCGGCGCAGCGCGCGGTTTACCAGATCGTGCTGGACGCCAACCGTGCCGCCATCGCCTGCGTGCGCCCCGGCAACCATTGGAATGCGCCGCACGAGGCGGCGGTGCGGGTAATCACCCATGGCCTC
>JAFAVO010000252.1 GCA_019242385.1 Gammaproteobacteria bacterium
TCGAACAGCTCGTGCAGTGCGATGAAGTTCGGCCCTTTGACGTTCCAGTGCGCGTGCTTGCTCTGCGCGCCGAGGTCGATGGCGTCCGCGAGCCGCGCGTTCAGCAGCTCGGCCACCTCCACGCGTACGTTGGCCGGCAGGTCGTTGCGGGTGTCAAACATGTCAGTCTCCTCGGATCGGGAGCTTCATTACACCGAAGCGCTCGCGCGTCGGCCAATCGCTTGTCCGGATCGAGATGATAAGCGCGATCTATCGGGTGCTGTTAGCTGTCATCGCGATAGCGGCGGATGCGGATCGCCGCATACACCAGCGCGGCGGTCGCGGCGAGCCCGAGCCACAGGTCGATGCTCGTGAGGGCCGCGCGGAAGTTGAGCACCTCGAGCGCCGTGCCGACGGAGTACACCGCGTGCTTGGTCACGATACGGGCGTGCTGCACGCCGAGCAGCCACCAGATGCCATTCACGCGGTAATTGATGAAGCCGCTGAGATAGTGGCTGCCGAAGGCCACCCACTCGAGCAGCGGACCCAGCACCACCGGCAGCGTCGCGAGCAGGATCGGGGAGCGCCGCGCCCAGGCCGACACCAACAACAGGTAACCAGCTATCGGCGCGTACCAGAGCACGGCCAGCGCCGTCACCAGGAGCATCAGCAGCTCGGTCCGCAGCCACTCGTAGGTGCTCCAGGTGAAGACCGGCGCCAGAGTGCCGAGGAGCACGCGCGCGCCGAGTATGGCCGCGTACAGCAGGTGCGCCAGCGAAGCGAGCACGAAGAGCCCGAGCGGGACCGCCACCAGCGCGACCACCACCTTGGCGCCCACCGTGAGCGCATCGGAGACCGGCAGCGATTTCCAGAAAAGTATGCTGCGGTCCTTGCGCTCGGCGTACAGGCAGTCGAGCAGGTAGAAGCTCACGACGAACATGCCGACGACGTAGAGCGGCATTGCGAGCACGGCCTGGATGATGGTGAACACCGCGACTCGCTGCGCTTCGCTCTGGATGAGCTCGGAGTCCTCGATCTGCAGGTGGATGCGACCGATCGCGACGCAGACCGCCAGGGCTGCGGTCACGATGAGCGGCGCGAGCCACAGCGCGCGGTGCTCCCAGAACTCCCGCCGCACGAGTGCGATCAGGACCTCACCGGGTGCCTTGGCGGCTAGGGTCGTGCCGGCCGGCGGCGCGGAGGCCGTCATGTCAGCTACCGTGCCGCTCATCGGCTGCCCGTCCCCTGCATCTTGGCGACGAACAGGTCGGCGATCGAAGGGGTACGCAGCTCCCCGAAGCTCCCGAGCTCCGCGGGAGTGCGGCCCTCGAAGAACATCGCCACGCGTCCGAACACCTCGCGCTCATAGAAGGGCTGGAGCGCCCGCGCGCGCGCCGCCTGCTCCGCAGCGAGTGTCACCTGTTGATAGCGCTTGCCGAGATCTTCGACCGAGGCGCTGAGCGCCACGCGTCCGTGATTGATGAAAATGACATCGGTCAACAGGTTCTCGACCTCCTCCACCTGGTGCGTGGTGAGCAGGATGGTGCGCTGCTTGTCGAAATAGTCATTCAGCAGCGTGTCGTAGAAGCTGCGCCGGTAGAGCAGATCGAGTCCGAGCGTCGGCTCATCGAGCACCAGCAGGCGCGCATCGATGGCGAGCACCAGCGCCAGGTGCAACTGCGTCACCATGCCCTTGGAGAGCTCACGCACCCGGCTGCTCATGCGGATGTCGGTCTTGCGCAGGAAGCTCTCCGCGACCGTGCGGTCGAAGCGCGGGTGCACTCCCGCCACGAACTCCAGAGCCTGACTGACGCGCAGCCAGCGGGGCAGCACCGCCACATCGGCGATGAAGCACACCTCGCGCATCAGCGCATCGCGCTCGCGGCAAGGATCGAGCCCCAGCACCCGCAACTCGCCGGTGAAGGTGGTGAGGCCGAGGATGGCCTTGAGTGCGGTGGTCTTGCCGGCTCCATTGGGTCCGATCAGTCCGACGATGCGCCCGGTCTCGATATTGAAGCTGATGCCATCGAGCGCGCGCGTCGCCCCGTATTGCTTCGACAGCCCGTGGGCTTCAATGACTGCTGTCATCGTCCTCACCCGGGGAGGCATCGGCAGCGGGAGCGGCACTGTTGGCGGCGGGCCACGGAACCGCTGGGGCGGTCGCTGCGGCGCGCTGCAATTCGTCCTGCGTCAGTCCGAGACGCTGGATGGTCGCGTAGATTTTCGGCCATTCGTCCTCGAGGAAGCGTTGCCTCTCGTCCTTCATCAGGGCCTTGCGCGCGCCGCTGCTCACGAACATGCCGCGACCGCGCCGTTTCTCCACGAGCTGCTCGTCCACGAGCTGCTGGTAGCCCTTGAGCACCGTGAGCGGATTCAGGCGAAAGTCCGCGGCCACGCTGCGGACCGAAGGCAACGGATCCCCTTCCTTGAGGACCCCTTCGAGGATCATCGCGACCACTCGGTCCCGCAGTTGCCGATAGATGGGCGAGCTGTCGTCCCACTGCGGATCCATTAAGGTCTGCACGGTGCCTGTGACGGAAGACTAGCGGACTAATCTACCAAAACGGCCGGCTCGGGCTGCCCGAACCAGGCATGTTGGGGCTGTACCTGCATGAACACCGTCGGCCACGCGCGCTCGCCCGGAGCGACGGAGGTCGTCTGCACGAAGGTGAGGCTCAGTCCCAAGGTGATGAGCGTCGCGGCGGCACCGCAGGTGAGTTCGCGGGAGGGCACGGAGGCGATGGTGTTCATGGCTCACTCCTTGATCGTGACGTCCGGCTTCAGGCTTGCGCGCTTCAGGCATTCGCGCTGCGCGCCATTTGGGTCGGCGCATCCCCGGTCACGACGGTGGCGGTGGACTGCACGAAACTGGCGCTCACGACGAGGCTGATGAGGAGCGCCGCGGCGGCGCAGCTGAGGTCGCGGGACAGGCTCGATACGAAGGCGTTCATGTTCTGCTCCTTGGGCGGCGGCTCAGGCCTGCTGGGCCGAGGTCAGCACGCGGACGCTGCCGGGCGGGGTCGCGGTGGACTGCACGAAGCTCGCGCCGATGACCATGCTGATCAGCAAGGCCGCGGCGGCGCAGGTCAGGTCTCGGTACAGGCTGGAAACGATGGCGCTCATGGGTATCTCCTTCGTCGGTGGTCGTTAGGGGTTTGCTTTCCGGTGTCTTCCCAGAGATCACTGCTACACTTCAATGGTGTTGTACTCTACTAGAACACTACTCTAGTGTCAAGCCATTCCACCGATGTCGCGGGCCTCGACGGGAGGGCTGCCGGGGTGCGCCGCGGCGGGCTCCTGAAGCGTCCAGAAAGGCTCCGCGGCGTCTCTGCACGCCGTTGGAGATCACTCCGGTGAGAAGGGTTTGAGAGGCTCCTCTGGCGCG
>JAFAVO010000005.1 GCA_019242385.1 Gammaproteobacteria bacterium
AGCAGGTGCAGATCGTGGTTGCCGAGCACCACGGTGGCGTTGTCACCGAGCGCGCGCACACGGCGCAAGGCAGCGAGCGAGTCCGGACCGCGATTGACCAGGTCGCCGACGAACCAGAGCCGGTCGCGATCGGCGGAGAACTTCAGCCGCGCGAGGAGGGCACGCAGCTCCTGGTCACACCCCTGCAGGTCGCCGATGGCATAGCGCGTCACTGCAGGATGCCGGGCATCGCCAGGCGGAAGGGCTGGATCGGTGCGTCGAACTGTGCGCCATCGTCGCCGAGCATCTGGTAGCTGCCCTGCATGGAGCCGACCGGCGTCTCGATGACCGCGCCGCTCGAGTAGCGAAAGCCCTGTCCGGGCTTGAGGTAGGGCTGCTCGCCGACCACTCCGTCACCGCGCACTTCCTCCACCTTGCCGTTGGCGTCGGTGATCACCCAGTGGCGCGTCAGCAGCCGCGCCGCCACCTGCCCCTCGTTGCGGATGGTGATGGTGTAGGCGAACACGTAACGGCTCTGGCGCGGATCGGACTGCTCATCGAGGTAGCTCGTCTCGACATCGACCCGGATGCGGTGCTCGGTGGCAGGCATGGAGCAATTCTACCGGAAGCTGCCGGTGCTCACGGCCGCGCGCGCATCGCCAGGACGTCGCACGGTGCCGAGTGCAGTACCGTGTCCTCGGTGAGATTCACCAGTATCGAGAGGCCATGGCGCTCGCGGCTGCCGAGCACGATGAGATCGGCGTGGCGCTCGCGGGCTACGCGCACGATCTCGGCTTTGACGTTGCCGCTTTCCACCCGGCACTGCGCACCGGCGAGGCCGAGCTCGCAAGCGAGCGCCGCGAGACGCTGCTGCGAGCGTTGCAGGAGCTCCTCCTCGATCTGCACCGAGGGCATGAGCGTCTCGCCCATCGGTTCGACCGGTACGAACTCCACCACGTGCAGCAACTCGACCTCCGCGCCGAGAGCGGCGGCGAGCGCCTGGGCCTTGCGGCCGATCGCGAGGCTGTCATCGGTCAGATCGACGACCAGCAGCACACGACGGTAAACCGCCATGGCATTACCCCCTTGCGGCTCGTTGGTTGGTGAAAGACTAGCCCGCGGCGCCACTGCGGTCGAGAGCCGCGCGTGCCGCCGTCTCGGCCAGCGTGTTGAAAGCGGCCGGCGCGAGCGTTTCGGGGCGTGCGCCGGGGTCGATGCCACACGCGCGGATCTGCTCGGCGGTCAGGATCTGACTTAATGCGTTGCGCAAGGTCTTGCGCCGCTGGCTGAAGGCGGCCGCCACCACCTGCGCATAGCGCGGGCTGACGGCAAACAGCGGCTGGCTGCGCACGCTGAGCCGCACCACGGCGGACCATACCCGCGGCGGGGGCTGGAACGCACCGGGCCCGACCTCGAAGAGCCGTTGTACCTGGAAGCGCGGCGCGAGCATCACGCCGAGCCGCCCGTAGTCCTTGCCCCCGGGCAGGGCGCCGAGCCGCGCGGCCACCTCCCGCTGCAGCATGAGGGTGAGATCGATGATCGCAGCGGCGTGCTCGAGCAGGTGGAACAGCAGCGGCGTGGAGATGTTGTAGGGAAGGTTACCGACGATGCGCAGCGCGCCGCCGCGCGCGCGCGCGAGCGCGCTGAAGTCGAACTCGAGCGCATCGCCTTCGTGCAGGGCGTGGCGCGGCGAGTCGCCGAAGCGCACCCGCAACAGCGCGGCGAGGTCACGATCGATCTCGAGGGCATCGAGGGTGATATCGGGAAGCGCGAGCAGCTGCGCGGTCAGTGCGCCGCGGCCCGGCCCGATCTCGAGCAGATGATCGCCCGGACGCGCGGCGAGGGCGCGCACGATGCGCGCCACCACCTGCGGGTCGTGTAGAAAATGCTGACCGAAGCGTTTGCGGCGTGGTGGCAGCCCGGCGCGGCTCGCCACCGGCGGTTACCGCTGCGCCGCGAGGCTGCTCGCGAGCCGCACCGCCGCGATGAGACTCGAGGGATCGGCGCGCCCCGTGCCCGCGAGGTCGAAGGCGGTGCCGTGATCGGGAGAGGTGCGTATGAGCGGCAAACCGAGCGTCACGTTGACCGCACTCTCGAACCCCGCGTGCTTGATCACCGGCAGAGCCTGATCGTGGTACATGGCGAGCACCGCATCGAACCGCGCGAGCACCTGCGGAACGAACACGGTATCGGCCGGCAGCGGGCCGCTCGCGCGGATGCCCGCCGCACGCATCTGCGCCACCGCCGGGCCGATGATGCGCTGCTCCTCATCCCCGAGGTGGCCGCCTTCGCCGGCGTGCGGATTGAGGCCACAAACCGCGATCCGTGGCGCCGGGAGGGCGAACCGCGTCGCGAGCTCGCGCGCGAGGATTGCGGCCACCTCGCACAAGAGCTCCACGCTGATGGCATCGCTGACGGCGCGCAACGGCAGGTGAGTGGTCGCCAGCGCCACGCGCAGCGCGCCGGAGGTGAGCAGCATCACGGCGCGCTCGCTGTGGGTGCGCTCCTGCAGGTACTCGGTGTGACCGGTGAAGGCGATGCCGGCGTCGTTGATGACGCCCTTGTGCACCGGCGCGGTCACCAGAGCGTCGAACTCTCCAGCGAGCGTACCCTCGATCGCCCGATCGAGCAGCGCGAGCACGTAGCGGGAGTTCGCAGCATCGGCACGCCCGGGGAAGCTGGCAGTGGCGAGCGGCAGATGCGCCGTCAGCAGCTCACCGCGCCGGTGCGCGGCGGTGGGTCGACGCTGCTCGACCTGCGCATAGTCGCGCAGTCGCACCCCGAGGCCCAGCGCACGGCTACGCTCCTCGAGCAGCGTGCGGTCGCCAAGGCACACGAGCTCGCAAGGGAGCTCCTCGGCGGCGAGTGAGAGACACAGCTCCGGCCCGATCCCCGCCGGCTCGCCACTGGTGAGCGCAATGCGGGCAATCACCGCGGGTCGCTATGACTTGTATTCGACGTACGCTTCGTCCCGCATGCGCCGCAGCCACAGCTCCGTTTCCTCATCCGCTTTGCTGGCGCGGATGGCTTCCATGGCCTGACGGCGCTTGATCTCGTCGCTGTTGTCGAAGCGGCGGTGGCCGAGCATCTGGGCGATGTGCCAGCCGTACTGCGTGTGAAAGGGCTCGCTGATGTCGCCGTCGTTGAGCGGCGCGATCGCCTGCTCGAACTCCGGCGCGAAGGTCCCTGGACCGCTCCAGCCGAGGTCGCCGCCCTCGGCGGCCGAACCCGGATCCTGCGAGGTCACCTGCGCGACGGCGGCGAAGTCCTCGCCCTTGAGAATACGCTCGCGCAGCGCCTCGAGCTTGCCGCGCACCGTGGCATCGTCGGCGAGCTCGTTGGTCTTCATCAGAATGTGCCGCACGTGCACCTGATTCTCCACCGCGGCCTCGGTGCCGCCGCGCACCTCGTTGAGGCGGATGATGTGATAGCCGGTAGGGGTGCGCAGCGGCTCACTCACCTCTCCGGGTTTCAGCCTGGCAATGGTCTCGGCGAGGAAGGTGGGCAGCTCGCCGCCCTTGCGCCAGCCGAGCGCACCGCCCTCGAGCGCGGTCTGGCTGTTGGAGTAAGCCACGGCGAGCTTGGCGAAGTCCTCGCCCGATCTGGCGCGCTCGTAAACTTCCTGCGCGCGCTTACCGGCGGCTTCCTGCTGGGCAGGGCTCGCTTCCTGGCCGACCGCGATGAGGATGTGCGAGACGTTGTACTCGTTGCGCTCCGAGGGCGCCTTGGCCTGCTTCTCGAGGAACTGATCGATCTCGCGCGGCGTGACGCTGATGTGTTGCAGCACATCGCGCTGGCGCAGCATCTGCAGCATCATTTCCTTGCGGATCTCTTCCCGGTACTCCGCATAGTCGACGCCCTGGTGCGCGAGCGCCTCGGGCAGCTGGGTGAGGGTGATGCCGTTGCGCTTGGCCACATCCTGCAGCGCCGAGTTCAGCATCTCATCGGACACCTTGACGCCGGCGTGCGTGGCGCGCTGCATCTGGATCTCCTGCAGCACCAGGCGCTCGAGCACCTGCTGGCGCAGCACGTTCTGTGGCGGCAGCTCGAGCTTCTGCTGCCGCAGCCGCTCGCTGACGGAGTCCACCTGGGCGTCGAGGTCGCTGTTGAGCACGACCCCGTCATTGACGATAGCCACGACCCGGTCGAGGAGCTCCCCCTGGGTGGCGAGCTCGCGGGTTTGTGCACCCGCGCGGCCGTGCACGGCCAGGGCGGTGAGCCCCAGCACCATCATCGGGATCGAGTAGTTGGCAATCTGCCGCATGGTTGTTCGAGATTCCCTCACCAGACCGGCCGGAGCGGGCCCTGGGCCTTGACATTGGGCGCAACCGGGGTATAGCCGCGGACCTCCTCTCTGAGGAAGTTGTCCGACGCCGATCCGACACCGGCCAGTCCCGCGAGTTCCAGCTGCAGCCACACCCCGGTGCTCTGCCCGGCGTTCGGATCGTGGCTATTGACGTACCGCCGCGCCCCCAGCCGGACGCGCCAGCAGCACGCACGGTACTCGAACCCGATGAAACGCTCCAGTTCCTGACCCTGGGGCTGCTGGGGGTCGCGCAGC
>JAFAVO010000175.1 GCA_019242385.1 Gammaproteobacteria bacterium
GTGGACGCGACGAGGGCGAGGTGCAGTTGCTGCTCGAGTTCAAGGTCGACGACATCGTCGACTGGCTGTGGGAAGAGATGCAGCTGCCGAATCTCAAAGCGCGCGCCGGTCCCTCGGAAGAGACCGACTGGACGCGCGAGGGCTGGGACCGCCGTGGCGCGCGCTCGCGGCTCGACCGTCGTCGCTCCTTCAAGGAGCTGGTGAAGCGGCGCGGCGCGCCGGGAGCTACCCCGACCTTCACCGATGAGGACCTGCGCTTTCGGCAGCTCGCGCGCCGCCGGCAGCCGGCCGTGCACGCGGTGGTGTTCTTCATGCTCGATGTTTCCGGCAGCATGTCCGACCGCGACCGCAAGCTCGCCAAGACGTTTTTTTTCTGGGTGGTACAGGGGCTGCGCCGCGAGTACCGCTCGCTCGAGACGGTGTTCGTCGCGCACACGACCGAGGCCTGGGAATTCAACGAGCCGGACTTCTTCCAGGTGAGCGGCACCGGCGGCACGGTGGCCTCTGCGGGACTGAAGAAGGTGCGCGAGATCATGGACGCGCGCTACAACCCCGGCCGTTGCAACATCTATCTGTTCTACGCCTCCGACGGCGACAACTCGGTGAGCGATGCGCAGGACGCGCGCAGCTCTCTGGGCTCGATCGCTGCCGATACCTGCTTCACCGGCTATGTGGAGGTCTCCTCGGGATTGTCCCGGCAGCTCGCCACCGAGACCGGCAAGCTGTTCGCCGAGCTCAGCGCCGCCGGCTGTGCCGCTGGCAGCTACGCGCTCAATGACTTCGATGACGTGTGGGGCGCCGTGCGCCACTTCTTCACCGCCGAGAGTCACGCGCCCGAAGGTACCCGTTCCGCCGACAGCTCCGCGCCGGGCCGCAGCCCATGACTGATGACTGGAGAAACTACACGCGGCGCATCGAGGATCTCGCCGCCGCGTCCGGCCTGAAATTCCATCCGGTCGATTTCGAGGCGGTCCCCGACAGCTTCATGATGGAGATCGCGGTGTACGGGCTGCCGGTGCGCATGCCCCACTGGTCCTTCGGGGTGCGCTACATCTACCAGCTCATCCAGCGCCACATGGGACACTCGCGCCTGTTCGAGGTGGTGTTCCCGGGCAACCCCGGCCATGCCTACCTCGCCGCCAGCAACGGACTCGCCGAGAACATCCTCGTGACCGCGCACGTGCTCGGGCACGCGGATTTCTCCCGCAACAACCTGCTGTTCCGCCGCTGCCAGGAGCAGGTGAGCGAGCGCATCGTCGAGCACGCCGCCAACCATGCGCGCCAGATCTCGCAGGCGATCGAGACGCACGGTGCACAACGGGTGGAAGCCGCGCTCGATGCCGCGCTCTCCCTGGAGCAGCACGTGGACATCGATCAGCCGCTGCGGCGCGAGCGCTACCCCGAGTACCTCGAGGATCAGCGTATCCTGGTGGATGATCAGTTCCGCAAGCGCTTTGCCGCGCTCGAGCCCGCCGCAGCGGGCACCGGCCCGGAGGTCAAGAAGCGCGCGCCGGTCCCTCCACACCCCGAGCGCGACCTGCTGTGGTTCGTCGCCAATTACGCGCCCGAGATGGAAAGCTGGGAGCGCGACATTTTTCTCGCCGTGCGCGAGGAGTCGTTCTACTTCTATCCGGTGTTCGCCACGCAGATCATGAACGAGGGCTGGGCTTCCTACTGGCACGCGCGGCTGCTGCGTGAAGCGGACTTCGTGCCGCAACAGGCCTACCTCGACGCCATCAAGTGCCATTCGGACGTCGTGCGGCCGGTGGCGGCGGAGCAGCAGGTCTCCCTCAGTATCAATCCCTACCACCTTGGCTTCTCGATGTGGGAGAAGATCGTCGAGCGCGACGGACTCGAGGCGGCACGGCGCATCATGGAGCAGGACGATGACTTCGGCTTCGTGCGCAATCACCTCACGCGCGAGCTCGCCGAGGAGTTGGATCTGTTCCGCTACAGCGCTCGCAGCGACGGTCAGATCAAGATCCTCGAGCCCGAGCTGACGTCACTGCACGAAGCAGTGCTCGCACCGAAATACAACTTCGGTGCGCCGACTGTTTCGGCACAACGGGTACGCACCGATGGCACGCTCGAGCTGGTGCACGACAGCTCGGTCGACGGGCGCGGGCTCGACCTCGAGCGCAGCCGCAAGGTGCTCGATTACCTGCAACGCGTCTGGCGCCGCCCCATCATCCTCACCACGGTCAATCAGGCCGGATCGACGCTGGAGCTCACGGCGCCGTAAAAGCGGTGCGGGCTCCCGTCAGTTTCCTTTCTTCGGCTCAGCCGGAGTCTCGTTGTCTCCCCAGTCCTCCTCCTCGTGCGAGGTCACGATGGATACCGGATCGCTCGCCGGGAAGCTGTCCTCGAGCGCCTCATCGAGCTGCCGCTGAATCTTCTCGCGACGTCTGCGTGCCTCGTCCTGGGCCCGGTCATTCATTGCGGCTCCTTGGGTCTCGGGTCGGACCATAGTACGCCGGTAGCCTACGGCAGGTCAGGCGGAGTAGGCTTTCGGAGCCGGTGTGCCCCGCGCGCCGCCGGTCTTTTGCCGGGGGACACTCGCCATGGGGTATACGACTTCGGGCATCCGTAACATCGCGCTGGTCGGTCAGGCCGGCGCGGGCAAGACCTCGATCGTGGAGACACTGCTGCTGCAGGCCGGCGCGATCCGCAGCCGCGGGAGTCTGGCGCGCGGCACGACGGTCTCGGACTTCGACCCGCAGGAGAAGCGCCTGCAGCATTCGCTCGACAGCACTGTCTGCAGCTTCGATTTCAACGGCACCCACATCAACCTCATCGATACTCCGGGGTATCCGGACTTCCTCGGCAAGACACTGTCGGTGCTGGAATCGGTCGAGGCGGTCGCCCTGGTCGTGAGCGCCGCGGGCGGAGTGGATACCTTCACCCAGCGCATGATGGAGTTTGCGCGCGAGCGCGAGCTGTGCCGTCTGATCATCGTCAACAAGATCGACAGCCGTGACGCCCACTGCGCCGACGTGCTGCAGCAGCTGCGCGAGGCGTTCGGAACGGAGTGCCTGCCGCTCAATCTGCCCTCCGGCGGCGGTGACAGCGTGGTGGACTGCTTCTTCCAGCCCCACGGTCGCGCGGCCGACTTCTCCTCGGTCGAGGCGGCGCACACTCAGATCATCGACCAGGTGGTCGAGCTCGATGAGAAGCTCATGGCCTTGTACCTGGAGCAGGGCGAGGAGATCTCTCCGGAGCAGCTGCACGATCCCTTCGAGCAGGCGCTGCGCGAAGGGCACCTGGTGCCGGTATGTTTCGCCTCGGCCGAAAGTGGAGCGGGAATCCAGGAGCTGCTGCAGGTGTTCGAGCGGCTGATGCCGAACCCTGCCGAGGGCAATCCCCCGCCATTCCTCAAAGGGGCCAGCGAGGACGCGGAGCGCGTGTCGGTGAGTCCGGATCCGGCGCGCCACGTCATTGCGCATGTCTTCAAGGTCTCCATCGACCCTTATGTGGGCAAGCTCGGCGTACTGCGTGTGCACCAGGGCACGATCCGCCCCGGCAGCCAGCTGTTCGTCGGCGATGCGCGCAAGCCGATCAAGATCGCCCATCTGTTCCGGCTGCTCGGCAAGGACACCGCCGAGATCACCTCTGCGATCCCCGGTGACATCTGCGCCATCGCCAAGGTCGATGAGCTGCATCTGGATGCGGTGTTGCACGACTCGCACGATGAGGACCAGTACCATCTCAAGTCCATCAGCTATCCGCCGCCGATGCTGGGCACGGCCATCGAGCCGGAACGGCGCGGTGACGAGCAGCGCCTCGCCGATACGCTGCACAAGCTCACAGCCGAGGATCCGTGCGTGCGCATCGAGCACCATGCCGCGGTCAATGAGACCGTGCTCTACGGCATGGGCGAGTTCCATCTGCGCGTGCTGCTGGAGCGCATGACCGAGCGCTACGGGGTTCACGTGAAGACGCACCCGCCGAGCATTCCTTACCGCGAGACGATCACGCGGCCAGCCGAAGGGCATTGCCGTCACAAGAAACAGACCGGCGGCGCCGGGCAATTCGGCGAGGTGTTCCTCAGGGTCGAGGCGCTCGGCCGGGGCGCGGGCTTCGAGTTCGTCGACGACGTGGTCGGCGGATCAATTCCGGGCCAGTACATTCCGGC
>JAFAVO010000317.1 GCA_019242385.1 Gammaproteobacteria bacterium
TGCGCTGGAGATGAGGCCCAAAGAGCGCGCGAGTATACGGTGCTCGCAGCGGACACGGTGCCGGCGCACCAAAACCGCGCACTGCACCGGCATGGGGTGCGAGCTCCAGGCGGATGGGCCGTCCACGCGGTGCACCCATTTCCAGGAGCACCGTGCTGGTGCAATAATGACCACGCTGCGCACCAACATGGTGCAACCGAGCCGCTGGTACCGCTGTAATTGATTGATTTTCAGGGGCTCGCTTCTGGCACGGAGCCTGCAATGGCCGAGGCACTTCCGCCGGACCGTAGAAGCCAGGGGCCCCTCGAAGGCTGCGGCCCGTAGCGTGGCGAGCAACCCCTTTCCCGGAGGCGATATGACACCGATTGATGTTGTGAAGCTCATAAAAGAAAAACAGGTGAAATTTGCGGACCTGCGCTTCACCGACACGCGTGGCAAGGAGCAGCACATAACGATCCCCGCACGGCTGGTCGATGAGGACCTCTTCCGCGACGGCAAGATGTTCGATGGGTCATCGATCGCCGGCTGGAAGGGCATCAACGAGTCGGACATGATCCTGATGCCCGATGCCACGACCGCGATCATCGACCCGTTTTTCGAAGAGACCACCGTCGACATCCGCTGCGATGTCATCGAGCCGGCCACCATGCAGGGCTACGAGCGCGATCCGCGCTCGCTCGCCAAGCGCGCCGAGGCCTACCTCAAGTCCACCGGCATCGCCGACACCGCGCTCTTCGGTCCCGAGAACGAGTTCTTCATCTTCGACAGCGTGCGCTTCAGCAGCGACATCAATGGCGCCTTCTACCGCATCGACTCGGTTCAGGGCTCGTGGAACTCCGAGAAGGATTATGAGGAGGGCAACCGCGGCCACCGGCCCATGGTGAAGGGCGGCTATTTCCCGGTGCCGCCGGTGGATGCCTACCAGGACATCCGCTCGGCGATGTGCCTCGCCTGCGAAGAGATGGGACTAAAGGTCGAGGTGCACCACCACGAGGTGGCGACCGGTGGCCAGGGCGAGATCGGCATTGGCGCCGGCACGCTCGTGCAGAAGGCCGACCAGGTGCAGATCCTCAAGTACGCCGTGCACAACGTCGCGCACGGCTACGGCAAGACCGCCACCTTCATGCCCAAGCCCCTGGTCGGGGACAACGGCAATGGCATGCACGTGCACCAGTCGCTGCAGAAGGAAGGCCGGGCGCTGTTCGCCGGCGACAAGTACGGCGGGCTCTCCGATCTCGCGCTCTACTACATCGGCGGCATCATCAAGCACGCCAAGGCACTGAATGCCATCACCAATCCGGGCACGAACAGCTACAAGCGCCTGGTGCCGGGGTTCGAGGCACCGACGCTCCTCGCCTACTCCGCCCGCAACCGCTCGGCCTCGATCCGCATTCCGTGGGTCTCGAGCCCGAAGGCGCGCCGCATCGAGGTGCGCTTCCCGGACTCCTGTGCGAATCCCTACTTCGCGTTCGCGGCGATGATGCTGGCGGGGCTCGATGGCATCCAGAACAAGATCCATCCCGGTGATCCCGCCGATAAGGACCTCTACGATCTCGAGCCCGAGGAAGCCAAGCACATCCCCACCGTGTGCCACTCGCTCGACATGGCGCTCGAGCACCTCGACAAGGACCGCGAGTTCCTCACGCGCGGCGGGGTGTTCACCAACGATGTGCTCGACGCCTACATGGGGCTGAAGCTGCAGGAGATCACCCGCTTCCGCATGTCGACCCATCCGGTAGAGATGGAGCTGTATTACAGCTGCTGAGGTGGGCTGAGTGAGTTCCCTCCGGGCCAGCCTCACGCACGGCAACCGCCGTCCGCGAGGCGCAAACCCTCGAGGGGAAGGGGTGCGGGTGGCGGCGTTCACAGAATGCCGTCACCCGCTTTTGTCGGAGTGCGCAGTCAGCGCTATGCTCGTAACCGATGCGCGCACTCGCATTTACCTTAATGTTCGTCCTGTGCTCTCTGGCGCTGGCGGGAGCAACGGTCTACCGCTGGGTGGACGAGAATGGCGTCGTGCACTTCTCGGATCAGCCGCACGCCAATGCGGAGAAGCTGCACGTGAACGCCGCGCAGACCTACAAGTCCTCGGGCCCGGACAACGCGACGGCAGCTGGCGGCGGCGGAGCCCAGTCGAGCGCGCCGCCGGCTCCCTATCGCGGCTGCGCCATCGTCCAGCCGCAGGACGACCAGGCCTTCGCGAACATCGACTCACTCACGGTGGTGGTGCAGACCGACCCGCAGCTGCACAGCGGCGACAAGGTCTACGTGAGCGTCGATGGGCAGGGATTGAATGGTGGCAATCCGACCGGCCCGCAGTTCGTGCTCTCGCCGGTGGACCGGGGCACTCACACCGCGCAGGCGCAGGTGAAAGACTCGGGCGGTGCGGTGCAGTGTCAGACACCGCCCGTCACCTTCCACGTGCAACAGAACTCTGTCCTCAACCCCAACAACAACCGGGTCACTCCGCACTGAGAGTGCCCGCGGCCTGCGCTACAAGCACGCGCGCCGCCCCGCTGACTGCCGCCGCCCGGCTGACTGCCGTTCCCCGAGCCTGGAGTGGCCGTGGCCGCTGAGTACGCGGCCCCTTCCGCGCTCGCGCACTTCGATCCGGCGGATTTGCTCGATGCGCTCGCGACCGGGATCGTGATGCTCGATGCGCAGCTGTGTCCGGTGTATGCGAACGTCGCGGCGCAGGACCTGCTCGCCTTCAGCCTGAAGATGGCGCGCGGGCGCCCCTTCAGCGAGCTGCTGCACGAGCCGGAGGGGCTCGCCGGCATCCTGCGCCGCTCGCTCGTGAGCGGCGAGATCATCGCGGACCGCGAGCTCACGGTGCGGCCGGCGGCCTCGCCGCGCGAAGCCCGCACGCTCGATGTGACCCTCACGCCCTTCGATGGGCTCACCGGGCGGCATCTGCTGCTCGAGCTCGCCGACACCACGCAGCGCCAGCGCATCTCACGCGAGAACGACCTGCTCGCGAGGCTCGACAGCACCCGCCTCATGGTCCGGCAGCTGGCGCACGAGATCAAAAATCCCCTCGGCGGGCTGCGCGGCGCGGCGCAGCTGCTCGAGCGCGAGCTCCCGGGCGCCGCGCTCAAGGAATACACGCGCGTCATCATCGGCGAGGCCGACCGGCTCACCGCGCTCGTCGACTCCATGGCGCGGCCGAGCCAGACGCCCAACAAGAAGCCCGTGAACGTGCACGAGATCTGCGAGCACGTGTATCACCTGCTGCGCGCCGAGGCGCCCCCGACGCTCAGCATCGAGCGCGACTACGACCCGAGCCTGCCGGACTCGCACCTCGACCGACACCAGCTGATCCAGGCGCTGCTCAATGTGGCGCGCAACGCGCTGCAGGCGCAGGGCGACAAGGGCTGCATCATGCTGCGCACGCGCGCGCGCTCGAACGTCAGTATCGGCTCCGCCGTACACCGCCTCGTGGCGAGCGTGCAGGTCGAGGACTCGGGCCCCGGCGTCCCCGAGCATCTGCGCGGCTCGATCTTCTATCCGCTGGTCACCGGGCGTGCCAACGGCACCGGGCTCGGGCTCGCCGTGGCGCAGGAGCTGGTGACGCGCAACGGCGGCATCATCGAATTCGAAAGTGAGTTCGGGCGCACGGTGTTCACCCTGCTGCTGCCCCTCGGAGATGACACATGAGTGCGCTACGGGTATGGCTCGTCGATGACGACGCCTCGATCAGGTGGGTGCTCGAGCGGGCATTGCGCAACGATGGCATGGCGCCGCGCGCGTTCGAGGCCGCGGAAGGCGCGCTCGATGCGCTGCGCCGCGACACACCCGATGTGCTGATCACCGACATCCGCATGCCAGGCGCCTCGGGGCTGGAGCTGCTGCGGCGTATCCGCGACGCACGCCCCGCGCTGCCGGTCATCGTCATGACCGCGCACTCGGATCTCGGCAGCGCCGTCTCGGCCTACGAGGGCGGCGCCTTCGAGTACCTGCCGAAGCCCTTCGACATCGATGAGGCCGTGGCGCTGGTGCGGCGCGCGGCGAGCGGCGCCCTGGGTGCCGGAAGCGACGCGGCGGCACCGGCGCAGATGCCGGAGCTGCTCGGCAAGGCGCCCGCCATGCAGCAGGTGTTTCGCGCCATCGGACGTTTGTCGCGCTCGTCTGTGACCGTGCTGATCACCGGGGAGTCCGGCACCGGCAAGGAGCTCGTGGCGCGCGCGCTGCACGAGCACAGTCCCCGCACCGGGCGTCCCTTCATCGCGCTCAACACCGCCGCCATCCCGGCGGACCTTCTCGAGTCGGAGCTGTTCGGACACGAGCGCGGCGCCTTCACCGGCGCGGATGCGCTGCGCCGCGGGCGCTTCGAGCAGGCCGACGGCGGCACGCTCTTCCTCGATGAGATCGGCGACATGTCCTTGCCGCTGCAGACGCGGCTCCTGCGCGTGCTGGCCGAAGGCGAGTTCTATCGGGTGGGCGGACAGACCCCGATCCACGTCGATGTGCGCGTCATCGCGGCGAGCAACCAGAACCTGCAGGAGCGGGTCGCCCGCGGCCTCTTCCGCGAGGATCTCTACCATCGCCTGAATGTGATCCGCATCGAGCTGCCGCCGCTTTCGGCGCGTGCCGAGGAC
>JAFAVO010000096.1 GCA_019242385.1 Gammaproteobacteria bacterium
TATAGTAACGGCTCAGGCAGCGGTCCGCTGCCTCTCCGACGTTGCCTGCTTATGTCGCCTCGCGCGGCGGGAATGCCTGCCGGCGTGTCGGCCGCTGTAGCTTCTCGATGTCTGCGGCATCCACGCTGGTACGCTGATCGGAACACCTGCGCCGTTCGAGACAGGTCCGATCGTGGCAGCGTAATCGGTGTTTGACTAAGTGCTGAGTCGGCCACGGCCGGCATCGCACTGCTGCCTGCGGGGTTGACGCCAGCGCGCGCGGATTTCCCCGCCAGGTCGCCAGAATGCGACGCTGGTGACGTCGGCGCTTGCCTGCGGCCTGCGACATAACAATGAGGGAATGCCGAGTGGACAGCGGACACCCTGCCCCTGCCGTACAATGCTCAGCGCCGTTTCAGGGGACAGGCTGCGCCAACAATGCAAATCGCCGTGTTTGGACTGGGCTACGTCGGAGTCGTTTCCGCCGCCTGCCTCGCCCGCGACGGGCACAGCGTAGTAGGTGTCGACCCGAACTCGCTCAAGGTGGACTTACTGCGGCAGGGAAAGAGCCCGATCGTCGAACCGGAGCTCGAGGAGCTGATCGTGGCGGCGGTCGCCAGCGGGCGCCTGGTCGCGGGCTCCGATGCGGCGGCCGCGGTCAACCAGTGCGAGCTGCTGCTGGTGTGCGTGGGAACTCCGGGTCAGCCCAACGGCAGCCTCGACCTGAGCTACGTGCGCCGGGTGGTGCAGCAGATCGGAACTGCCCTGGCAGGTGCCAGTGGATACAAAGTCATCGTCATTCGCAGCACGCTGCTGCCGGGCTCGATGCAGAGTGTCGTCATCCCGGCACTGGAGGAATCCTCCGGGCGACGTGCTGGCACCGATTTCGGAGTGTGCATCAATCCCGAGTTCCTGCGGGAAGGCTCGGCAATTTACGACTTCGATCATCCGCCCAAGACGGTGATCGGCGCGTGCGACGAGCGCGCCGCCGCCACGGTGCGCGAGCTGTACGCGCGGCTGAGCGCGCCGCTCATCGTCACCGACCTGCGCACGGCCGAGATGGTCAAATACGTGGACAACTCCTGGCACGCCCTCAAGGTCACCTTCGCCAATGAGGTCGGGCGCCTCTGCAAAGCCATGGGTGTCGATGCGCGACTGGCGATGCGGCTTTTCTGCATGGACACCAAGCTCAACATCTCGAGCGCGTACCTGCGTCCCGGGTTCGCCTTCGGCGGGTCGTGTCTGCCGAAGGATGTGCGCGCGCTCACCTATCAGGGAAGGCTGCTGGATGTGGACACACCGGTTCTCAGCTCGATTCTTGCCAGCAATCAGCTGCACATCGCGCATGCGCTCGCCATGATCCGCGCTACCGGGCGCCGCCGCGTCGGCCTGCTCGGTCTCTCCTTCAAGGAAGGCACCGATGACCTGCGTGAAAGTCCCGTGGTCACCCTGGCGGAACAGCTCATCGGCAAGGGCTATGAGCTCGCGGTTTACGACCGCAATGTCAGGCTCGCGAGCCTGATGGGAGCCAATCGCGAGTACATCCTCAATCACATACCCCACATCGGACGGCTCATGGTCGACCGGGCCGAGCAGCTGCTCGAGCACGCCGAGGTGGTCGTGGTCGCCTCGGCGGAGGGTGAGGTGCGAGCGCTGCTCGAGAAGCTGCCGGCAGAGAAATCCATCATCGATCTGGTGGGTATGCGGAGCGCCGGCGAAGGTGTGGGCGAGAGCCGGCAAACATATGCCGGCATCGCCTGGTAAACGGCCGAATAGAGAATGACGGATGACACCCGAAATCGCGGTTCTGATCCCCTGCTACAACGAACAAGAGACGGTCGCTGCGGTGGTGTCTCAGTTCAGAGCTCATCTGCCGCAGGCGATGATCTTCGTCTACGACAATGCATCGACCGACCTGACGGTTGAGCGCGCGCGCGCTGCCGCCGCGATCGTCCGGAGCGAGCCGCTGCGCGGCAAGGGCTACGTCGTCAGGAGGATGTTCGCGGACATCGAAGCCGACGTCTACGTGCTCGTGGACGGCGACGGTACCTACGAAGCGGCAAGCGCGCCGGCCTTGATCGCAGCGCTGGTGCAGGAATCTCTCGACCTGGTGAGCGCCGTACGCGTCGACTCGAGCCAGCGAGCCTATCGAACCGGCCACCGCTTCGGAAACTGGCTGTTGACGCGCCTGGTGGCGCAGCTCTTCGGCAAGCGCTTCTCGGACATGCTCTCCGGCTACCGCGTGATGTCGCGGCGCTTCGTGAAGTCATTCCCCGCGCTCTCTGCCGGATTCGAGATCGAAACCGAGCTCACCGTGCATGCTCTGCAGATGCGCATTCCCATCGCCGAGTTTCCCACTCCATACCACGAGCGGCCCGCCGGCTCGGCCAGCAAGTTACGGACGATCAGCGATGGGGTGCGAATCATGCGCACCATCGCGCACCTTCTGAAAGAAGAGCGCCCGTTCGCATTCTTCGGAACCGTCAGCGGGGTGCTGGCGCTTCTGGCACTGGTGCTGGGAGTTCCGGTGGTGGCGGAATTCGTGCGCACCGGACTGGTACCGCGGCTGCCTACGGCCGTGCTCGCCACCGGCCTCATCATTCTCGCCTCACTGAGCCTGGTCTGCGGCCTGATCCTGCAGACCGTGACCCGCGGCCGCATCGAGATGAAGCGGCTGAACTACCTTGCGGTGCCTATCAGGTTCCGTCCGCGCCCGAACCACAGTTGACCGTGGCGGGCCCATTGCCTTCGCTGCAGCTGCGCACCTTCTTCTGGTTCGGCGTTACCGGCATCCTCGGCTTCCTGGTCGACGCCGGCGTGCTGCATCTGCTGGTCACGGGGTGGAACACCAATATCTATCTGGCGCGCCTGTGCTCGTTCACCTGTGCTGCAACCAGCACCTGGATCATGAACCGCGTGATCACCTTCGCGGCGCCGCAGCGCCGCGGACGTCAGCTCGCGGTCGAATGGACTGCCTACCTTGCGGCGAGCCTCGGCGGCGGCCTGGTCAACTACCTGGTGTTCGCGCTGGCCGTGCGGCTCTCGCCGTTGCTGCACCAGGTCCCCACGATCGCCGTCGCCCTCGGCACGCTGGCGGGCATGAGCTGCAATTTCCTGCTGTACTCGCGGGTGGTGTTCCGCCCGGTCAAGCCGGATTCTCCAGCGTGAACGCCTGGCGGTTGTCATCGTAGGCGAAGCACTCCGCGTAGCGGCCCCAGCTGATGATGGTGCGCAGCGTCTCCTCCGCGGCATCTTCGGCCATGTAGTCTTCCAGCTCATCGATGAAACGGCTGCGGGGAGCGCTGTGGCTCGCCCGCTCATCGAGTACCCGGCGGATGTGCGCCGCGAGCGGGACGTAGGTTATGAGATGCCGCGCAAACAGCCTCTTGCGCTCATCGGTCTCGCTGCGTGCGAACTCCTGCCCCGGCTCGGTCAAGCGGATGTCGCCGCCCTCGACCTCGGCAAAACGCAGCATCTGCAGGGCCTCCGCCGCCGGAAACAGGTCATCGACCTCGAGGTGCTGCTCCTCGGCAATCGCGGGCAGGTCCGCCCTGCCGTTGTAAGGCGCCTCGTGCACCGCTTCCAGCAACCCCGTGAGGACGTTCGAGGACACGTGCGTCAGCTGGGTACCGATGCCGGTGCCGGCGAAGCGCTCGGTGCGTGCCCCGGTGCGCGGCTCACCGCGGGGCCGTGCGGTCATCTCGACGTAGACGCGATCGATGAGCGCACGAAAGCGCGGGTCATGTGCGTGGCGCGGCTGGGGCAAATCAACCGGAATCTCGCTGATGACCCTGCCCGGGTGCGTCGAGAAGATCAGCATGCGATCGCACATCTGCACGGCCTCTTCGATGTTGTGGGTCACCAGCAGCACCGATTTGATCGGCAGCTGTCCCTCACCCCACAGATCGAGGAAGTCGGTGCGCAGCGTCTCCGCCGTCAGCACGTCGAGCGCCGAGAAGGGTTCGTCCATGAGCAGGATGTTCGGGTGCACCACGAGCGCGCGTGCGAATCCGACCCGCTGCCGCATGCCGCCGGAAAGCTCGCGCGGATAGGCAGACTCGAAGCCATCGAGCCCGATTAGGTCGATCGCCTGCAGCGAGCGCTTGCGCATCTCCGCCTCGGGTACACCCAGCGCCTCGAGACCGAGCTGCACGTTCTCGAGCACGGTCAGCCAGGGGAAGAGCGCGAAACTCTGGAACACCATGGCAATGCCGGAGGCGGGACCGGAGACGGACTGGCCGAGATAATTCACCACGCCGCTCGAGGGCTCATCGAGTCCCGCAATCACCCGCAGCAGTGTCGACTTGCCGGACCCGGAGCGGCCGAGGAGGCCGACGATCTCCCCGGGTCGCAACGTCAGGTTGACGTTCTCGAGCACCACCAGCTCATCGCCGTCGGGCTTGCGGAATGACTTACACACACCCTGCACATCGAGCAGCGGGGCGAGATTCAGCGCGGGAGCGACGGCGTTCACGACCTATCTCCTTCGGCCCGATTCAGCTGATGCGGAACTTGCGCTCGGCGCGCGCGTACAGCGGCCGCCAGAACACCCGGTTGATGATCACAACGAACAGGCTCAGCACTATAGTGCCGAGCACGCTGCGCTGGAAATCACCCGCCTCGGTGGCTTCGGCGATGTAGGCACCCAGACCGTGCGCGACCAGTCTCTGATCGCCCCAGTTCGCTACCTCGGCCACGATGCTGGCGTTCCAGGATCCACCCGAGGCGGTAATCGCGCCGGTGACGTAGAAAGGAAACACGGCGGGCAATGCCAGGCGCTTCCACCACAACCAGCCATGCACGCCGAAGTTCTGCCCGGCGTAGCGCAGCTCGGGTGCGATCGCGGAAGCACCGACGATCACGTTGAAAAGAATGTACCACTGCGTGCCGAGTATCATCAGCGGGCTCAACCAGATGTCCGGCGTGAGCTTCAGCATCACCACGGCCGAGACCACGATGGGGAAGAGCAGATTGGCCGGGAACGCGGCCAGAAACTGCGCCACCGGCTGCACGATGCTCGCGACGCGCGGCCGCAGTCCAACCCACACTCCGATCGGCACCCAGATGATGCTCGCCAGCGCGATGAGGATCGCCACGCGCAGCAGCGTGATGAAGCCGAGCCCGATCACGTGAACGATCTCCCCGGGACGGACCTCACGCAGCACGAAACCCATGGTCTTGAAGAGCGCGCCGGCCCCGATGAGCAGCAGCAGCCCGTACCAGGCGTAGTCGATCCAGCGGGCGCGCCATCGACTCTCATCGCGTGCCAGCGGCGTATCCGAGGGGCGCGGCTTGACGCCGAGGCGCAGCATGGCCCCGAAAGCGTTGCCCACCCAGCCGAGCAGAGCCGACCGGCGCATCATGGTGAGCGCCCAGGAGCTGCTCGGAGTCTGGCCGGCCTCCTGCTCGAGGCGAAACCAGTCGGCGCTCGCCGTGAGCGGGCGAAACAGCAGCTGATCGAACAGCAGGATCACCACGAACATGGCCGCGATCGCCCAGCCGATGGCGGCCAGGTTCTTCTGCGCGATCGCGAGCGCGATGTAGGACCCTACTCCGGGCAGCGTAACCGTGGTGTTGCCGACGCTGATGGCCTCCGACACGGTGACGAAGAACCAGCCGCCCGACATCGACATCATCATGTTCCAGATGAGTGCCGGCATGCCGAAGGGCACCTCCAGGCGCCAGAAACGCATCCAGGGACCGAGCTGGAAATTGCGCGCCGCCTCGACCATCTCATCGGGGATGCTGCGCAGCGAGTGGTAAAAGCTGAATGCCATGTTCCACGCCTGGCTGGTGAAGATGAGGAAGATGGCCGCCATCTCCGCACCAGCCACGCGCCCCGGGGTGAGCTGGAGAAAGAACAGAATGGTGAGCGAGAAGCTGAGGATCGGCACCGACTGCAGGAAGTCGAGCAGCGGAATCAGGATGACTTCGGCGCGGCGGCTCTTGGCCGCGAGTGTCGCGTAGCTGAAGGTGAACACCAGCGACGCCAGCATGGCGATCAACATGCGCAGCGCGGTGCGCGCTGCATAGCCGACGAGCGCCGCGGGCGCGAGAGAGATCGGCGTGGCCTCGAGGTGCGCGAGCGAGCCGACCAGACCGCGCGCCGCCTGCGCCATGTAGACGAACAGGCAGAACACCAGCACGAAGGCGAGCAGGTCCCAGCCGCCGGGCACATAACGGGTGCGCAGGACGGAGATTGGCAGGCGGTCGAGGCGCATCCGGCGAAGTTTGCCCGAAGAGCGTAACGATTGGCACCGCAACGCTCACGTGATCCTGCGGCCGGGGTGCAGGCAGTTGCAGCTGCGGTGCAAAGGCGACCCCGGTGTCGTAGGATCGTTCGTCATGAAGGCAACTGTTATCAGGGCGGCTGCAGTCGCCAGCGTCGTACTGCTTGGAGGGTTGGCGGCGGTTGGCCGCGGGCAGCCCGCCGACACCGCGGCTACCGTCAAGGACGACATCCGCAGCGCCGGACATGCGGTGGCCCACGGGGCGACGACCGTGGGACACAGCATCGCCGAGAAGTCGCGCGCGACCGGTCACACCATCGCCGATGACACACGCAGCGCTCGCGATACGGTGCGCGATGACTCGAAGAAGACCGGCCACTCCATCGCCGAGGGGGCACGCACTGTGGGTAGAGCCGTGCGTGACGGATTCAATCGCGTGAAGGCAGGGGCCACCGGCAAGCCCAGCGAGCCTGCGCCCAAAGGCTGAGCACCGGCGGTTGCTTCGATGGGCACGCAACCGGCCGGCATGTCCACCGTGACCCCTTCAAAGACTCATCTGGTCCTCATCCCCAGTTACAACCCGGGCGAGAGGGTGCTGGAGACCGTGCGCGCCGCGCGCGCCCAGTGGAATCCGGTGTGGGTCATCGTCGATGGCAGCACTGATGGGAGCGCCGAGAAGCTGCGCGCGCTGGCGCGCGGCGATACGGGCCTGCGGGTGCTCACCCGCGAGCGCAATGGCGGCAAGGGCGCCGCGCTGCTCGATGGTCTGGTCGCGGCCCACCGGGAGGGCTATACCCATGCCCTCACCATGGATGCCGATGGGCAGCACCCGGCCGAGCGGATCAGGGCGTTCATGAATGCCTCTGCGGCAGCGCCGCAGGCGATGATCCTGGGTGATCCGGTGTTCGATGCGAGTGCGCCGCGCATCCGGCTGCGCGGCCGGCGCATCGCGAACTGGTGTACGAACCTCGAGACGCTCTGGGCCGGCGTCCACGACGCACTGTTCGGCTTCAGGGTCTACCCGGTTGCACCGCTCATCGAGGTAATGCAAGAGAGCCGGTGGATGCGGCGATTCGATTTCGATCCCGAGGCGGTCGTCCGGCTCGCCTGGCGTGGCGTGCCGCTCGTCAATCTTCCGGCACCGGTGCGCTACTTCAGCGCCGAGGAAGGCGGTATCTCGCACTTCAATTACTGGCGCGACAACGTGCTGCTGACCTCGATGTATCTGCGACTGTGTCCGGGATTTCTGCGGCGCCTGCCGCTGCTGAGCGCGCGCCGGCTGGCCCGCTCGGCAAACCAGAGATAAACGAGCTCGAGGGCGCCGCGCCCGCTCGGCGACGGAATGCTTCAGCGAGTTGCTGCTACTTCTTGCGGCGGTATCCGCGCACGATGGCTACCACGCCCCCGAGCAAGCTCAGCGCGCCAAACGCCTGGCCGGGGTCGATCTCCGGCGCGGACAGGCAGTGGCGACTATCGCCGTGGCAGCGGAACTCCTTGTCGTGCTCTTTCGCCACTGCGGAATTCGCAGCGAAGGAAAGGAGGAGCAGCGCAACGATCGTTGTAATTATCTTGTTCATCTTGGCCTCGAGCTCGGCATTCCGTTGCCGGATTCTGGTAAGCAGTATAGCAATTTCCGGATCCCTTCCACTGGTCCGGAAATCTCCCCGCCGGCGATCTTACATACATCGCGGGGCGCGCGGGCACTCTGCCAATTTTCAGCCTTGTAGCGGCTTCACACTTTATCAACCAGGACTCAGCCGAGCCATCGCGGCCCGGCCAGCAGGGCGCAGGCGATCAGGCCGTTGGCCGCGACATGGGCAGCGAGCGCTTCGCCGATCCGGCCTGTCCTCATATAGAGGAGTCCGAAAACCGCACCAGCCACAATCCCGTACAACCAGAAGGCCCCCTGCGAAAGGCCAAAGATCGCGGAGCTCGCCAGCATCGCCGCGAGTCCGACCTTGCGGACGGAAACGGACTCGAAGTCCGGTGCGCTGAAACGGCGCAGCAGGTAACCGCGAAAGGCGAGCTCCTCGACGAGCGGCACCACGAGAACGCTCGTCGCAATATGTCCAATGATCCATCCTCCCCCCGCCCCACCGGGCACCGCGATGCCTGCCGGAAACTGGTGCGGCAGCATCAGGTGGGCAACCGCAATCCATAGGGCGAAACTGCACAAGCCGGCCACTGCTGCGCGCCAGGTGAATCGCCAGTCGAGCCCCTGGAGTCTCGGCCAGGAGTGGGCAAGCGCGAGTGCGGCTGCGATCAGCCGCAGCCAGTACAGCCGCTCTAACCCGCCCGACACCGCATGGCTCACCATGCCGGCAAGCACTACCGCCAGATAAGGCAACAGGTACACGGCAGTCGGGTTCGTCGCCGCCGACTGCGGCTCCTGCGCGGCACGGCTGAACCAGCTGCTGCGAAGGCTCACCAGCGCGATGCCGACCGCAGCTACGTTGAAGGCGATCCAGCCCGCCTGAGAGTGGAAGCCGTAGACGGCAATGCTCTCGTACCCCGCATCGCCGATCAGCACCAGCGCGGCAATTCTCAGGATGTTGAGTGCGAAGCTCAGCAGCACGCCGGCCGGAATCAGCAGCAATGCCCGCGGGAAGATATAGTCCCGGCGAAACAGCAGCAGCAGCACCGTGCAGAAGGCCAGCATCAGGCCCATGCCTTCGAGACCCGAGCAGACCGGCGCGATCGCGATGCCGAAGCGCCCGGTATCGATGCTGAGCGTTGCGGGGTCCACCTGTAAGGTGGGCACGAGCCAGCTGAGCAACCGGTAGACCGCCTCGAAGGTGACCCGTGCCGTCATCCGCCAGAGACTCTGGCTCCACCCCATCGCCAGGGCGGCTCCGGCTGCCGCCAGCCCGGCGTACCACCACAACTCACCGAGTGCGCGAATCCCCTGCAGCCACAGCGACCAGGGTGCGAATGCTGCGAATAGCGCAGCCGCGGCGAGGGCGGCGAGGAGCAGCCAGAGCG
>JAFAVO010000230.1 GCA_019242385.1 Gammaproteobacteria bacterium
GCGTCCTTGCCATCGCTCTCGCCCGGATGGATGCCCGCCTGGAGCATCAATAGCGGCAGCGAGCGCGCATCGCCTCGCGATACGAGCAGCGCACGCATGGGCCGCCCCTGGGCCGAGCGGCCGAACTCGACCTCGTGCACGGCCTCGGGCCAGGCGGCCGCGAACGCCGCGCACAGCTGCGTCACTTCATCGCTGCGTCCGGTGCGCCGAAAGCCTGACTCCTCGGCGATGGTGGTGAGCCTCTGGCCTGTCATAGGTGGAGTCTACGGGAGTCGACAGCAGTTCACGCGGTAAGCCGGCATCAGGCGCGCCGGTACCAGGCTACCCCGGCAGTGTCGAACTCACGGACCGCCAGCTGCCGGGCGAGCAGGCAGTTCAGATGTGCCACACTTTCCCCGGTCGCCATGATCAGCATGTCCGGCGCCACCTGGCGGCGAAACAGCACTCCGAAAACATCGACCGCGCGCTTCGGCGCCGCCAGCTCCTCCTGCATGCGCGCGAGACGCTGCTCGTGTCCGCTGATGAGCGTCTCGAGGCGGGCATGCAGTCCACGGAAGGGTTCGTTGTGAGATGGCAGGATCAGTACGTCATCCGGCACACGCTCGGCGATCGAGGCGAGCGACTCGAGCCAGTCCTGGAGTGGATTGGCGTCGGGCTCGGTCGGAAATACGGAGACATTGGAGGTGATGCGCGGCAACACCTGGTCGCCCGAGATGAGCACCCGCAGTTCCGGGCAGTGCAGACACAGGTGTTCCGGGGAGTGGCCGCGGCCGACCACGGCACGCCACACACGCCCGCCGATGAGGATTTCCTCGCCATCGGTAATCCGGCGATAGCTGTCCGGCAACGCGTGGACCGCCTTGCCGAAGCCACCGAAGCGCGCCTTGTAGGAGGCAAGGGCCTCTTCGTTCCAACCCGCCGCGTGATAGAAGCGCAGCCCATCGGGGGGTGCCTCCCGTCCCGTATCGGCAACGAGCACCCGACAGGTAAGGTATTCCAGTCGAGTGGTCCAGAGGCGGCAGTCGAACTGTCGCGTCAGCCAGCCCGCCATGCCGATGTGGTCCGGATGCATGTGTGTGCAGATGACTCGAGTGACTGGCCGGCGCGCCAGCGCACCTGCGAACAGCTGTTGCCAGTAGGCAGCCGTGTCCGCTGTCTGCATACCAGTATCGACCAGGGTCCAGCCGGTGCCATCTTCCAGGGCCCATAGGTTGATGTGGCTCAGGCCGGTGAAAGGCAGTGGCATACGCAGCCACTGCACCCCGGCCCCGACGCTCACCGCTTGTCCCGGCTCGGGCGCCGACGAAAACGGGTAAGTCAACTCTGCCCGCGTGGCAGCCGTATCAGCATTGGCTTGGTGCATCGCGCCCTACGTAGCAAACCCAACTGGCAATGTCAGCCGCGATTTCCACCCGATGGTTGCGAGCACGCCAACCAGGTATGTATATGCGCCCACGCTGACAGCTGGGAGTAGATCAGTCGCGGCGGTCAAGATCAACGTCGCAGGGCTCTGGCTGACTACCAAGCGCCACCGAAGCGCCGATGCAAGAGCCTGCGCGCATCCGACGGGAGACCGCGCTCCCGGGCTAGAATCTCTTGCGCCGCTGCGCCTGAGAGGTGAGGAGCATGACACAGGGCACCCATCACGCCGCCGATGATCCACGTAACGCCGAACTACTCATCTACGTCAACGGCGAGCTACGTCCACGGTCGCAGGCGATGATCTCGGTATTCGACTCCGGCTTCATCCTGGGGGATGGAGTATGGGAGGGACTGCGCGTGCACCACGGGCGTATCGCCTTCCTCGAGCCGCACCTCGACCGCCTGTACGAGGCTGCGAAGGCACTCGACCTCGATATCGGCCTCGAGCGTGCCGCACTCACCGGCGCGCTGTACCAGACGTTGGCAGCGAACCGCATGAGCGAGGGTGTGCACATTCGGCTCATGGTGACCCGTGGGTTGAAGCGCACCCCTTACCAGGATCCGCGTGCGTGCATTGGTCCGGCGACCGTGGTCATCATTCCGGAGTACAAGGTGCCGATGCCTGAGTTGCTGGCCAGGGGGGTGCGGCTCTTTACCGTGCACGTGCGCCGCGGTG